>CAIRMK010000324.1 GCA_903879645.1 uncultured Bacteroidota bacterium | reverse complement strand
GATAAATTTTAACTGTTTTAATTAAATAAAGTAAGAAAAAAACTATAATTAATTACAAAGAATAATGAAATAATTAATTATAAACATGATTTTAAGGTAAAAAAATGGATTACAAAATACTTTTGATGTTACTTTAATACTAATTAAAGTCGAATAAAAATAGAGAGACTGTTTCAAAACTTGTGAAACAGTCTCTCTATTTTTATGCTAATCCGAATTTTTAATGCATCGCATCGGCAGGGTTAATCTTATTTTGCCCTCTTTTAATCAAAAGAATAATTGGAATACAGCATAAAAATAACAATCCGAGATACATAAAGATATCCATATAAGAGAGTACAGTACTTTGTTTGATTACAGAGAAGTCTAGTACTTGATACGCTTTTTTCAAAGCTTCATTGGAACTGAACCCTTTTGACATAAATGTTCTTTGAAGCGCACTCAGGCGTTGTTGCACTTCCAATCGACTACCATCAAGATGGGGAACTAAATCGACTCTATGTTTTTGAGTCAATCGAGTAATATAGGTGGTGATAATGGCGATACCAAACGAACCTCCAAGTTGACGCATCATCCCTGTAAAAGCGGCTCCTTCACCAATACTTTTTCCTTTTAAAGTAGAAAGGGATAAAGTAGTAACAGGTACAAATAATAATCCCAAACCAATACCTCTTAAAATTAATGGCCAATAGAAGTGTTCAACCCCTGTATCGGGAGTCATAACATTGTGCATCCAAAAGGTAAATAGAAAGAAGATAAAAAATCCTCCAGCAACCATATAGCCTTGTGGTACTCCTTTTTGTATCATCTTACCTATAAAAGGCATCATAATAGCAGTGGTTATCGAACCTGGAATTAGCAATAATCCAGCATCGGTTGCGGTCCATCCTAAAATGGATTGGGTATAGATAGGTATCACCAAGGTGGAACCATAAAGTCCAAATCCCATAATAAATGACATCAAAATTCCAATTCGCAAGTTGCTATCTTTAAGAACACTTAAATTAACAATGGGAAATTGATACGTAAGCTGCCTCCATATAAAAGCCAACAATCCAAAAACAGATAGTACACTTAAACCTACAATCGCATTGTCATTAAACCAATCATCTTGTTGCCCATGTTCTAAAACAAATTGTAACGAACCAATAAAAGCAATAAGAAATAGTATACCCAACCAATCGACTTGATGAGCTTTTAGTTTTTCGCCATATTTTGGACTTCGAACAAAGGTTAATGTCAATATTGTAGCGATAATCCCTAGTGGAATATTGATATAAAAGATAAAAGGCCAAGAGGCGTGGTCAATAATGTAGCCCCCTAATGGCGGACCCAAAGTAGGACCAACAATAACCCCCATTCCATAAATGGCTTGGGCCATACCTCGTTTTGCAGCAGGATAACTCTCGGTAATAATAGTTTGTGCCGTTACTAATAGTGCTCCACCACCCAAACCTTGTAAAAATCGGAAAGCAACAAGCTCCCAAATGTTGGAGGCATTTCCACATAAAAATGAGGCTGTAGTAAATATAATAATAGAAACCGCAAAGTAATTACGACGTCCAAATTGTTGGGATAACCAACTGGTCATCGGAATCACAATTACATTGGCAATAGCATAGGCAGTAATTACCCACGCCACATCAGTAAGAGTAGCGCCAAGACTACCTCGCATATTGGTTAGCGCGACATTTACAATGGTTGTATCAACAATTTCCAATAAGGCACACATTACTGCCGTTATTGTGATGACAACCCTTCTAAAGCCATATTCCACTAAATCGTCTGCTTGTACCATTTTAGATATTAGATTTTAGATTTTAGATATTAGATATTTAATATCTAATATTTTAAATTTAATATTACTTAATATGAACATCAACATCCACATTCATTCCTGGACGTAATAATTTTACTTTTTCAACGTCATTATCAGCGTCAATTGAAATTTTAATTGGCAAACGTTGAATGGTTTTTACGAAATTTCCTGTAGCATTATCTGGAGGTAAAATGGAAAATCTCGCACCAGTAGCAGGAGAAAAACTAGTTACAGTTCCTTTAAATTCAGTATCAGGATACGCATCAACTTTTAGCGTTACCTTTTGTCCAACGACCATTTTGTTTAACTGTGTTTCTTTAAAGTTAGCAGTAACCCATGCTACCGAGTTGTTAATGATATAAAACAACGATTGTCCCGGTTGCAAAAATTGTCCCGGTTGAATACCTATT
Source organism: uncultured Bacteroidota bacterium (assembly GCA_903879645.1). Taxonomy (GTDB): domain Bacteria; phylum Bacteroidota; class Bacteroidia; order Flavobacteriales; family Flavobacteriaceae; genus Flavobacterium. The sequence goes on along the minus strand of CAIRMK010000324.1, from coordinate 12,046 downwards.
TTAGAAACTTGCCCATCAATTGCCGCAGTAACAACAGTGTAATCCAAATTCAATTTAGCTGATTCTAAAACGGCTTGAGCCCGTTTGATATTCGCAGAAGCTACAGTAGCTTGTTTGTTTGATACATTGGTTTTTGCAGAGGCAACATTTTTTTGATAAGAACTTGCTTTTTCTTGTTCTTGCAATATTCTTAATTCGCTCGCAGCTTCTAGTTTAGCGGCTTCGGCTTGTTCGTATTGTTGCTTAGTAATAGAATGATTTTTATATAAATTGGCATAACGATCAAAGTCGTCAGAGGCTCTTTTCAATCGTATTTTAGCAGTTTCAATGTTTCCGCCAGCAGATTTTATATTAGCATCGGAAACAGATACATTGGCTTGAGCTGTTCCAATGTCGGCTTTAGAAGCTTCGTAACTTCCTTCAGCAGAAACCAAAGCTGCTTTCGCTTCTTCCACCTTAACCAAATAATCTTTGTTGTCAATAGTAAATAGGGTATCTCCCTTTTTTACAAAATCATTATCTTTTACATAAACTTTGGTAACATAACCCGATACTCTAGGAATAATAGGGTTTAAGTTCTTTTCAATTTGCGCATCATCGGTAGATTCGTGTGCTAAAGAGTGCATGTATTTGTATACGCCATAGCTTCCTCCAACAAGGAGTAATGCTGCAAAAATGAAAATGAATTTTTTATTGGTTTGAGTCTTTTCCATGAGGGTATTATTTAGTAGATAAGTTGAATGAGTTGATTAATTTTCCTGCTGCAAATTGTAATTGATAATATTTTAAAGCAATATCGGCTTGTGATAAAGCCAAGTTTATTTTGCTTTGTAATTGTTGAACGTCAGCTTCCAATAAATCATTAGTGGAAGATAGACTATTGTCGTATTTGTCTTTTACGATTCTGTAGTTTTCATCAGCTTGCTCAACGGCTAGAGTATACACTTTATTTTGGTTCAATGAAAGTGTATAGTTTTCTTGAGCTTGTTGAATAGCTTCTTTTATTTTGTCAGATAAGATGGCAATGGATTGTTTAGTTTGTTCTGCCTTGCTTTTAGCAAGATTGACCTCCTTACCATTTTTAAATATTGAGGCTAAATCATAATTAAAACCAATCCCGAAGTTCATGGCATTAGTTACCGTTAGCGTATTCTTTAAATCCAAAGCAATATAGCCACCTGTTAAAGCTAACGAAGGATAATAGCCAGCTTTAGCAATTTTAATTCCAGCCTCTGAAGATTTTTGTTGAAAAGTTAATGCTGTCAAATCATTGCGTTCTCCACTCAAAGTTAACGATTGATTTTTAGCCATATCGCTTTTTATAGTGTTTATATCAATATCAATTACAGTGTTTTCAGGCAAATGCAATAAAATTACTAATTGATAATTAATCACATTTACATTTTTTACAGCACTATCTAACGAAAGTTGAATATTGGATTCTTGTAATTGGGCTTTTAATAAATCATTTCGCGCCATTAAACCATTATCAACCATTCCAGAAAAGTCTTTGGTTCTTTGTTGGGCACTTTTTAAATTTTCTTCAAATAGCTTAACCATTTCTTGCGATTTATACAGGTTAGCAAACAATTCAGTTACTTCTAAAGCCAACTCTTCTTTAGTATGAGAAGCTGAAAAAGATTGTGCCTTATACAAATTTTCGGAAGCATCAATACTGTTTTTAAGTTTGAATCCACTAAAAAGAGGTATAGATACACTAGCTTGACCTAGCATCAATTGATTTACATTAGGGCTTCCAGCACCAGAACCTCCTAAATGCGAAACGATATTGGCATTGGTTAATCGCATGTACTGTCCCGATAATTTGACATTTGGGTACTGATTATTTTTCATGGTTTCCACTTCTAATTTAGAAGTAGCTACTTTAGTGTTCGCTAAAACGGCTTCACTGCTATTGGTGATTACCAAGGCAACGGCATCTTTTAGTGACATTGTTTTCTTTTCTTGGGCAGTACTATAAGTAAGGCTCAGAAGAGAAATGAGTAAGAATACTATAGGTTTAGTCTTCATAGGTAAGTAAGGCTTTGATGGTTTTTTGAATGTGTTTTGTTAATTCATTAGAAATGTAATTTTCATACTTTTCATCAGTATCCAATGATAAAATGTCTTCATAATAATGTTTGTTGGTATGAAAATGAGTCAAGGAACCAATAATTATAGTTGGAACTAATGGAATAGTAATATTGGATTTAAACAACCCTTTTTGCTGTCCTTCTACAATAATATTTTCTACTAACTTAAGGTTATTTTTTTTTACTTGTGTAAAGGCATCCAAATTGATTTCTCTTTTTTTAGTAGAAACTTCAAAATGTAAAATCTGATACATGCAACGATTGGAATTAATACGACTGATGTAAAATTGAATTAATTTCTCAATTTTTTCAATAGGAGAGATGTCTTCTGTAGAAAGGGACTCAAGTTGCAATTGCATATCTGAAATCCTATAGAGTACTAAGGCCTCTAACAGCTTTTCCTTCGAACCAAAATAATAGGAAATCATTGCTATATTAATGTTAGCAATTTTAGCGATTTCTCGAACAGAAGTGCCATCAAAACCTTCTTCAGCAAAAAGCTTTTCGGCAACTAAAAGAATTTCTATTTGCTTTTCATTAAAATCCATTAGTAGTATTCAATTAAATTCGAATGCAAAACTAAACAATTGTTTAATTTAAACGTTTGTTTAGTTTTAAATTAACGCAATATTAACATAAAAAAAGTGATAGATAAATTCTATTTAATAAAGTTATAGTATTGTTAATTATATTTTTATGAATAATAACTTAAAGTATAGTATTGATAAAGTTTTTTATTTTGTTAATTTGGTTTCCACGCATAAATTGGACAAAAGCGCTACCAATTATGGCTCCTTTTTGATGTTGTATCGCTTTACCAAATGCTTCTTTGGAGTTAATTCCAAAACCAATTATCTGCGGATTCTTAAGATGTAAGTCTGAAATTCTTTTAAAATATTGTTTTTCGTTCTCTCCAAAACCTTCACTTTTTCCTGTAACACTGGAACTGCTAACCATATAAATAAAGCTGTCTGAAATCAAATCGATTTCATGAATTCTATCAATGGAAGTTTGTGGTGTAATTAAGAAGATATTCTTTAAATTATTGGATTCAAAAATATCTTTATAGTGCTCTTGGTATTCTTTTAAAGGTAAATCGGGCAGGATTAATCCGTCAATTCCAATAGCATTACATTGCTTACAAAAAGCTTCAATTCCGTATTGATAAATGGGATTAAAATACCCCATTAACAATAATGGAATCTGTACTGATTCTCGAATATTCTTAAGTTGTTCAAACAGCAATGCTGTAGTCATACCATTCGCTAAAGCAAGAGTAGAGCTCTCTTGGATAGTAGGCCCATCTGCCAAAGGATCACTAAACGGCAGACCGATTTCAACCATATCAACACCACATTTTTCTAATTCTTGAATAATAGGCACAGTGTCAGTAAGAGTTGGGTATCCAGCCGTAAAATAGATAGATAGTATTTTTTTGTTTTCAGCTAATCTTGAATTAATTCGGTTCATTTTTATAATTTAAAATAATCAATGTAGGTATTCAAATCTTTATCGCCGCGACCAGAAAGATTGATAACAACAATATCAGAGGATTGGAATTGTTTTTTGTCTAATGCAGCTAAAGCATGCGCGGTTTCAATGGCTGGAATAATGCCTTCCATCTTTGATAATTCGATTCCAGATAGCATAGCTTCATCATCAGTAATAGCAATGAATTCAGCTCTTTGCGTCTCAAATAAATGAGAATGAAGCGGACCAACTCCTGGGTAATCCAATCCTGCAGAAATCGAATAGGGTTCTGTGATTTGGCCATCGCTAGTTTGCATTAATAGCGTTTTACTTCCATGAATGATACCTATTTTTCCTAAAATGGAAGTGGCAGCGCTTTCTCCAGACCCAACTCCTTTTCCAGCGGCTTCAACAGCAATTAAATGAACATGTTCTTCGTTTAAAAAATGATAAAAAGCACCAGCAGCATTACTTCCACCACCTACACATGCAATTATATAATTGGGATTTTCAGTAGCTTCTTTTTCTAATAATTGTGCCTTTATTTCTTCAGAAATAACCGATTGAAATCGAGAGACCATATCCGGGTAGGGATGGGGACCAACTACAGAACCAATAATATAATGGGTGTTTTGGGGATGGTTAATCCAATCTCGGATGGCTTCATTTGTAGCGTCTTTAAGTGTCTTAGAGCCAGACAATACTGGTCTAACTTCTGCGCCTAGCATTTTCATTCGAGCAACATTTGGTGATTGCCGTTGAATGTCAATTTCACCCATATAGACTATGCATTGCAATCCCATTAATGCACATACTGTGGCGGTAGCAACACCGTGCTGTCCCGCACCTGTTTCCGCAATGATTCTTGTTTTTCCTAAACGTTTGGCAACCAATATTTGACCGATGGTATTATTGATTTTGTGCGCGCCAGTATGACACAAATCTTCTCTTTTAAGATAGATTTTTGTATCGTATTTTTCAGAAAGTCTTTTTGCAAAGTAAAGAGGGGTAGGACGTCCAACATATTCCTTGAGAAGTGCTAAAAACTCTTTTTGAAAGGAAGATTCGGAGGTTATTTTCAGATAATTCTGGCGCAATTCTTCCACATTGGGATATAGCATTTCAGGAATAAAAGCTCCTCCAAAAGTACCATAGTAGCCATTTTCATCAATGTTATAATTTGTTTTCATGCATTATTTTTTTAAATTCAGATAGTTCTTTTGTCTTTTTTAATCCAGGTTGTATCTCAAATTTACTATTCACATCTATAGCTATACAGTTTTTTGAAAGTAGTTTTTTTTGAAAATCATATATCGTAGTACTGTGTTCTAAACCAATGCCTCCGCTTAAAAAAAATGGGGTGTTGAGATGATAATTATTTAAAATAGTCCAATCAAAAGCAATTCCATTGCCGCCAGGTTGTTTTCCTTTGGTATCAAATAAAAAATAATCACAGATTGATTCATAGTCGTTCAGTAGGTTGAAATCAAAATCTGTATGGATTGAAAATGCTTTTATTAGGGTGAATCCATTATTTTGTAGCGCTTTGCAAAAAGAAACGCTTTCTTGTCCATGGAGTTGGATCAAATCCAATTGATAGTGCTTTGTTTTAGAAATAATGTATTCTAAATCGGCATTTACAAAAACGCCAACTTTTTTGATAGTTAGCGGTAATTCCGGAATTATAGCATTAAAATACCGTGGAGAATTTTCCCAAAATATAAACCCCATATAATCAGGTTCTAGTTTTGAAACTTCAAGAATATTGTCATAATATTTCATTCCACAAATTTTTAGTTTCATAGCGATAGTTTTGAAATAAATTCTTTTACATTAGTATCAAAATGAGTCGATTTCATAAAGTTTTCACCAATTAAAAAACCTTGATAATCAAATTTTTGAAGATTTTTAATTGAAGCTATAGATTCGATTCCGCTTTCAGAGACCTTTACAAAATCACTTGGAATTTTTGACGCTAGTTTTGTACTAATTTCAAGGTCAACTTCAAATGTTTTTAGGTTTCTGTTGTTCACCCCTATCATATTCAAGCTAGGCAATAAACTTTTATTTAATTCTGCTTCATCGTGTATTTCTAGTAGTACTTCTAAGGCTAACGATTGGGCTAACTCCGATAGATTTTTAATTTCTTTTTGAGTTAGAATTGAAGCAATTAACAAGATTACATCAGCTCCAAAAGCTTTTGATTCTATAACTTGGTATTCATCAATAATAAATTCTTTTCTTAAAAGAGGAAGTTTTACTAGTGCTCTTGCTAATAACAAATCGTCTAAAGAGCCTCCAAAATAGGTGCCGTCTGTTAAAATCGAAATACCAGAAGCACCAGCATTTTGGTAGCCTTTCACTACTTCCTTGATATTTAAATTGTAATTGATTTCACCTTTAGAGGGGGAACGTCGTTTGTGTTCTGCAATAATTCCAGAGGTACTAGTTCTTAAATTATTGCTTAAAGAAATGGTCGTATTGTCAAAGAGCACCGAATTTTCCAGTTGCGAAATTGGAATTATCGATTTCTTTAACAGCACTTCTTGCCGTTTATTGTTGATGATTTTATCTAGAATGGTCATTTACTTAAATCTTGTAATTTGGTTAATTTTTGTAAAGCTTTCCCACTAAACAAGCTTTCTTTTGCTTTTTCAAGCCCATCTAATAGATTCGTTTTTTCTAGGGTTGCTATAGCTAAAGCAGCATTGGCTAGTACTACATTGCTTTGTGCCTGTGTTCCTTTTCCCGAAATTATCGTATAGAATATGGCTGCTGATTCTTCAATTGTTTCACCACCTTTAATTTGATGTAATGAAAGAGGGGCAAGATTAAAACTATCAGCATTTAAAATGGCTTCAGTAGTTTTGGATATTATTTTTGTTTCATCAGTTAATGATATTTCATCAAATCCATCTAATCCATGAAGGATACAAAAATTAGTATCAGTATTTTGGTATAAATAACTATACATTCGAGCCAATTCTAGACTAAAAACACCCACCATTTGATTTTTCGGAAACGATGGATTTACCATGGGACCCAACATATTAAAAAAAGTCTTTACTCCAAGTTCTTTTCGAATAGGTCCTACATTTTTCATCGCGGGATGAAATAAAGGAGCATGAAGTATAGCAATATTTGCATAATCGATACTTCTTTGAAGAAAGTTATTGTCAGCACTTAACTTGATCCCTAAGCTTTCCATTACATTACTCGAACCTGAAATTGAGGAAACACCATAGTTTCCATGTTTGGCAACTTTAATTCCTGCTCCAGCAGTAATAAATGAAGCTAATGTGGAAATGTTGAAGGTGTTTTTTCCATCGCCCCCCGTTCCACATAAATCAATAGTAGAATAGGCAGAAAAATCTACGGGAAGACACAATTCGAGCAACGCTTCTCTAAACCCTGCTAGTTCGTCAATCGTAATGCTTCGAATCATATAAACAGTTAAAAAGGCTGCTATTTGACTAGCATTATAGTGTCCGCTTGATATATTTATCAAAACGTTTTTTGCTTCTTCTTTAGAAAGTATTTCTTGACGGATTAATCGGTTGATTATGTTTTTCATTTTTGATTTGTTAATATGGTAAGGGATTAAGAGGTCTAAATTTTACCATGTATCCAGTTTTCTAAAATCTTTTTTCCTTGTGGTGTTAAAACGCTTTCTGGATGATATTGTAAACCTTTAATATCATATGTTTTATGACGAATGGACATAACCTCTCCATTCTCATCAATAGAAGTGATTTCCAAATCGGGAGGAAAATTTTCTTTGGAAATTACCCAGGAATGATAACGTCCAACTTCAATTTCATTTTCTAACCCATTAAATAATGGTTCATCACGCACAATAATCTGAACTTTTGAAGCGATACCATGATATACTTTACTAAGATTAATAAGGCTTCCACCAAAAACTTCACCAATGGCTTGTTGGCCCAAACAAATGCCCAAAATACTCTTTGTTGTAGCATATTTTACAATAACTTCTTTTAACAAACCTGCTTCAGAAGGTAATCCAGGTCCTGGAGATAATAAAATTTTGTCAAAATTCTCAAGTTCATCCAATTCAAATTCATCATTCCGAAAGACCGAAACGGAACAATTTAAGTCGTCTAGATAATGTACTAAATTATAGGTAAAACTGTCATAATTGTCAATGATTACTATATTTTTCATATTGTTTTATTTAGAGGGTTTCTGCAATTTCTAGGGCTTTGTTTAAAGCACCTAGTTTATTATAAATTTCTTTTAATTCATTTTCTTCCGAAGAATTTTCTACAATCCCGGCACCAGCCTGATAGTGCAAAGTATGATTTTTACTTAAAAAAGTACGAATCATAATGGCATGATTGAAGTTACCTTTAAAATCCATAAATCCTATAGCTCCTCCATAAAAACCACGATTGGTAGTTTCTATTTGGTTGATGAGTGCTAAGGCTCTGTGCTTAGGAGCACCCGATAGCGTGCCTGCAGGAAAGGTGTCAGCTACAACCTGCATTGAGTTTGAGTTGGGAAACAACTGACTAGTAACTTTGGAAACCAAATGAATGACGTGCGAAAAAAATTGAACTTCTCGATATTTTGCTACAGTTACTTCGTTTCCGTTTTTACTTAAATCATTTCTAGCCAAATCCACCAACATAATGTGCTCACTATTTTCTTTACTATCTTCCGATAATTGTTTGGCTAAAATAGCATCCTCTTCATCGTTGCCCGTTCGTTTGAATGTTCCAGCAATGGGATGAATTTCGGCAACCCGATTTTTAATTATTAATTGTGCTTCAGGAGATGAACCAAATAATTTAAAATTACCATAATCAAAAAAGAATAAATAAGGGGAGGGGTTGATACTTCGTAATGCTCTATATACATTGAATTCATCACCTTTGAACTTTTGTGAAAATCGTCTGGAAAGTACTAATTGAAATACATTTCCTAAATGACAATGCGATTTTGCTTTTGAAACATTCGATTTAAATTCAATATCAGAAATGTTGGCAGTAACTTCACCTTCTTTTTTGAAGGAATAGGAAGCAAAATTCTTGGCTTGTAATAAATGTATGATTTCATCTGTATTGTCTGTATTTTCTATCGAATGACAAAAGATGTAGGCTTCGTTTTTTAAATGATTAATGGCAATAATATTTTGATATATGGCATAAAATATATCGGGAGTTTCACCATAATTTGACTTTTTATCGATGGCTGTTTTTTCAAAATAACGCACTGCATCGAAATTGATGTAACCAAAAAGACCATTTGTAATAAATTTGAATGGGTCATTATTAGATTCAAATTGAGAAGCAAATAGTTGAATTTCATTTACAAGATTAGTTTCCTGCGTAATGACAATTTCTTCTAAAGTGTGATCAGGGAATCGCTTACTGATGTTCTCGTTTGCTACTTTTATAGAGGCAATGGGATTACAACATATGTATGAAAAACTATTGTCGTTAGCATGATAATCGGAACTCTCTAATAAGATACTATTCGGAAATTTATCGCGAATCTTCAAATAGACACTCACAGGTGTAATAGTGTCAGCTAGTATTTGCTTATAATGGGTTTTTAAAGTATAGGTTTTCATAGGTTAATTTTTTGTAAATAAAAAAAGGCTTGTCGTGATTGACAAGCCTTTTTGAATATTTTGAATTTTAAAAAATAGACGTATAGCAGTTCAGTTCACGACGTTTGACGTAAATTGTTCCACCACCAAGTATTATTTAAAATGCTGTTCATAATTACTATTATAGAATGCAAATATAGAAATCTTTTTTTATAATCAAGAAATAAATGAAAAAACCTTAAAGATTTCTCCTTAAGGTTTAGTCCTTTTCATAGCAATTGTTCACCAATTAGAACTGTAGGTTAACAGTTAATTCAAATTCGTCATTAATAGCTTTATCTCCTAAATTTTCAAAGAAGCTTCCTGAACCGTATTTAATTCCGTATTTTGTTCTGTTAATCATAAATTTGGTAGAGGCATTATTTCCTTTAACGGTTAAATCAAAAGTAACTGGAGAAGTAACATCTTTGATTGTTAAATCACCAGTTATAGCATAAACACCATTTCCTTTACTAGTCACTTTTTTGAATGATAATTTTGAAGTAGGGTGTTTTTCCGTTCCAAAGAAATCTTCAGATTTCAAATGGCCGTTTAATTTACCTAAATATTCTCCAGTTAAATCGGTAGAAGTTAATGAGGTCATATCAACGGTAAAGGTTCCTCCAGTTAAATCTTTTCCTTTGAATACTAAAGATCCTTCTTTTAAATTAACGGTTCCTTCGTGTTGCCCTGTTACTTTTTTGGCTAACCAATGGATGGAACTTTTAGTAGCGTCAACTTTTTTAGTTTGTGCTGTAGCAATTGTTGATACGGCTACAAATAATGCGATTGCGATTGTTTTTAAATTTTTCATTGTTTAAATTAATTAAGGTTATTGATTTATAAGGTAAGGAATAATTCCTCGTTTGATTTTCTAACTTTTGCATAATGTTGTGTTGCGTCTTCTTCATGACGATAACCAACTGTAGCCACAATTGCAGCGTTTAGTCCTAATTTGTCTAAACCTAAGATCTCGTTGTATTGAGCAGGTACAAATCCTTCCATTGGAGTAACGTCAATTTTAAGCTCAGCGGCAGCGTTCAATAAGTTACTTAACGCAATATAAGTTTGCTTAGCAGTCCAAATAGGTTTCACTTCTTCTGGCATATTTGCTACAGCACCTTTCATATAGTCACCATAACCAGCTAGGGCATCTATAGGTAAGTTTCTTGTTGTTGCTACATTGTTTAAATAATGATCTACATCAGCATTCTCTACGGTGGTTTGATTAGCAAAAATAAGTAAATGAGAAGCATCTACGATTTGAGTTTGTCCCCACGATGCGGTCAATAATTTTGCTCTTAATTCTGGATTTTCAACAATGATAACTTTATATAATTGTAATCCGAAAGAAGAAGCAGAAAGGCGAATAGCTTCTTTTAATGTTGCTAAATCTTCGCTAGACACTTTCTTAGAAGTATCAAATTTTTTTGTTGCATAACGCCATTTTGCGTTTTCGTTAAAGTGACTCATAAAATAGTAATGTTAAATGTTATTGTTAAGGGTTCTGTATTTTTCTAATAATGTATTTAATAATTCCAATTCGTCTTTACTTAAATTATTGGAAAATATTTTCTCGTTTTCCAACACTTTTGGATCCAATTCGTCTAATAAATCTAATCCTTTTTCAGTAATTTGAACTTCAATTTTTCGTCTGTTTTCGGGGCAAACTTCTCTAGTAACTAGTTCTTTTAAAAGTAATTTATCAATCAATCGAGTAGTGTTACTATTTTTTGCAATCATACGCTCTTGTATCAAACACATATTGGCTGGACAACCTTTTTGACCTCTCAAAATGCGCAATACATTATATTGCTCACTAGATAAATCATAAGGTTTTAGAATCTCATTAAATTTATCAGCAATTACAGTTTGAGTATACATTAAATTCAAGATGACCTTTTTGGCAGCATCCATCGTTACATTTGATTTAATAATTTCTTCAATTCTCATAATTGTAATTACAATATTTGTAGGTACAAATGTAATATATTTTTTCATTTGTATATACAAATGTGTATTATTTTTTTGTTAAGATTTTTTCTTTTGATTTTTTAGCGAAACCAAATCAATAGAAATTGTTATTTTTGAAAAAAAAAATGAATTTATCGCAACACGACTGGGCCTCTCAATTAGACGCCGATACTAATGCAGTAATCCTTGATGTTAGAACGGATGAGGAATGGAACGAAGGAATTATTCCGGGGGCTAAATTAAATGATATCTATAAAGGACAAGGGTTTATTTATCGTCTTGAAGAATTGGATAAAACTAAAAACTACTATGTATATTGCAAAGCTGGGGGAAGAAGCGCTCAGGCGTGCAGTATTATGAATCAAATGGGTTTTGAAAGCACCTATAATCTGGAAGGTGGTTTTATGAATTGGAATGGAGAAGTCTCAGTACCAGAAAAGGATTAATTCTTTATTTTTCTCTTTATATTTCCTCTTTAATAAACAAGATAGTCACTGAACTCAAATTTCCATTGTAGTAATTTGAGTAGAGTTTCAAATACATCTTGTTAAGTCTGTAGTACTACTAATCATGCAATTCAATCCAAATTAGTTGGAGTAGAAGTAGTACAATTTGATGCAAAGGATTTTTTATAAAGCATCCTATTTTTACAATCTACAAATAAAAAATATAGTTTTTTTGTTTGCGCGAAATTAGTGGTAACCTTCAGACAAATTCATTTTTCTAATCAAATAAGAAACTTTAGCGCTGAGCAATAGAGTTAATAATCTATAATCGAATTGGTTTATATAATTTTTAAGTCTTTCTTAGTAATAAATAGGCGTATATTCCATTAGAATGATTAATCCCTAAATTATCAATCTGTAATCTTTTACTTTGTAATAGTTGTGTGATT
>CAIRMK010000323.1 GCA_903879645.1 uncultured Bacteroidota bacterium | reverse complement strand
TGACCAAGGTTTATCTCGGCTTTTATGTCTTCTATGGAAGCTTTGTGGATTACTTTAACTTGGCTGTCTTTCAACCCGTAATAACCCATTCATACACTTGATTACCACGAAAGGGCTTATCGCCATTGGCAACAAAAAATTCTCTAAGTTGTTCTTTGGAAATAGCTCGTATGTCTTTTTTCTCCATCATCGCGCAAAGGTAAAACAATTTGTTGATTTGGTTATTTGCGTTGGGTTATTTGTAAATTTGTCCAAAAATTAGAAAAAAATGCATTTCATTTCAGAAGAATTAGAAAACTACGTAGAACAACATTCGCAAAACGAACCGGAATTGTTGGTGAAATTATTTAAAGAAACCCATCAAAAAATTCTGCAACCTAGAATGCTGAGTGGGCATTTTCAAGGTCGGGTATTGAGTATGTTATCAAAAATTATTCGTCCGACGCATATTCTTGAAATTGGTACCTATACGGGCTATGCCGCTTTGTGTCTGGCAGAAGGTTTATCAAAAGAAGGTACTTTAGACACTATTGATATTAAAGAAGAATTGGTAAGTATTCAGCAAAAATATTTTGATTTATCACCTTGGAGCAATCAAATTACTGCACATTTGGGAGATGCCTTGGAAATTATTCCTACTTTAAATAAAACATACGATTTAGTTTTTATTGATGCTGATAAAGAAAATTATATTAATTATTTTAATATGATAGTTCCAATGATGAGCCATGGAGGAATTATTCTTTCAGACAATGTGCTTTGGAGTGGAAAGGTTTTGGAAGCGTTGAATCCAAAAGATATGAGTACAAAAATCTTATTAGAATACAATCAAAAAGTGAATACAGACACCAGAGTAGAAACCGTTTTACTACCTATTCGTGACGGGTTGACGGTATCGAGAGTGCTTTAATTTTGGAGAAGTATTTTTTATAAACAGCATAAAAAAGCAACCCAAAAGAAGCTCCAAAAGCGTAGCCCGTTAAAATATCCGTTGGGAAATGAACGCCAAGATAGATGCGACTATAAGCAAAAATCAATGGATAGAGGAATATCAAAAAGATATATTTGTAGTATTTTTTTAGAATTAAATACAAAAATAGCATTGTTGCCATAGAATTGGAGGCATGTCCAGAGAAAAAGCTATAGGTATCAGTTTGATGAACAATTCTGATAATACTTTTGATTTCAGGGTCATTGCACGGACGTATTCTATGCACATACGTTTTGAAAAACTCAACAGACGTATTGCAAAACAACAAAATAACAGCAATAAAAAGAATTATAATCCCTAAATTCTTAATCCCCATTTTTTTGTAAACTAAGTAAGCCAAAAAAAGAAAAAATGGAGTCCAATAGAACTGTTTGGTTATAATCAACCATAAACTATCGAAGGTTGGAGAGCCCAATCCATTCAAAAAAATCAATAATTCTTTATCTAAAGCAATTATTTTATCCAACATTACATCTGGCGTTTAACAGGTCCTGTTATATCTTCAATATCATCCTTTGCCTTTGCAAAGGTTTCGGTTGCCCCTTTAAAAATATCATCTCCCATTCCTAAACTAGGTGGCGCTACACTTTCTTTCACTTTATCAACTTCTTCTGTAAATGAAGAGGTAACTTGTTTTAATGAGTCACTTATTTCTTGAACATCCGCACTTTTTTGAATCTCTGTTTTTATTTCGTTGGTAGCATGTTTTAAATTTGCCATAATTTTACCAAAAGTACGAGCTGCTTCAGGTAACTTATCTGTTCCAAAAAGCATAAGTGCTACAAAAATGATGAAGATGAATTCTCCCCCTCCTATTCCAAACATAATCTTTGATATTTAATGAATTGCAAAGTTACAAACTTCTTAATCAAATTTTGATTTTACTTCTTCTTTTGGCCAAGTATTATTTGACGTATCAATATCTGCTGTTTCTAATTTTGGGTCAATTTGAATTTTAGTTATTGCTTTTTGACATGCAAAAGTTCGACTAACTTCCTTGTCATTCATTCTCCATATTTGGGCTGGTAAAGTTTGCGTTTCTGTGGAGCCATCTTCATATGTCAATGCAACAATAATTGGCATTACTAATCCTCCGGGCTTATCAAAAGTAACTTGATAAAAGTATTTTGGTTGATTCAATTTTGCTCTTTCTTCAGCTGTAAAATGTTCCTTTACATAGTCATTTAAGCCCTTATACTCTTCAATTTTAAAAGGCTTGTTCATTTCTGGTTTATAATCTTCACTTCCTTCTGCAATCATATAAACCATCGGACCCGGATTAGTGTCACGACGTCTTTGTTTTTTCATAAATTCAGTTACTTCTTTGGAAGGTGTATTGCTAACATAATATTTTTTAACCTCTTTAATCCCTATATCATTGGCATCTGTGGTATAAAACCAACCCCTCCAAAACCAATCCAAATCAACTGCCGAAGCATCTTCCATAGTTCTAAAGAAATCTTCAGGAGTAGGATGTTTAAATTTCCAACGATTGGCATAAGTTTTAAATGCATAATCGAACAATTCATGACCCATAATAGTTTCACGAAGAATATTTAAAGCGGTAGCAGGTTTTCCGTAGGCATTATTTCCAAATTGACGAATGCTTTCCGAATTGGTCATAATAGGTTCCAATCCTTTTTGGTCGCCACTCATATAGGGTACAATATATTTTGCTGGTCCGCGGCGTGAAGGAAATTTAGGATCGAATGACATTTCTGCCAAATATTCCATAAAAGTATTTAACCCTTCATCCATCCATGTCCATTGACGTTCGTCTGAATTAACAATCATTGGAAAGAAATTATGTCCCACTTCATGACAAATCACACCTAACATTCCATATTTGCTTTGATCCGTATATTTTCCGTCGGCATCAGGACGACCAAAATTCCAACAAATCATAGGGTACTCCATCCCTTGATCACGTGCATTAATAGAGACGGCTTTCGGATAGGGATAATCAAAAGTATAGCTAGAATAGCTTTTTAAAGTATGCGCAATCATTCGAGTTGAATATTGTTCCCAAAGGGGATTACCTTCTTTAGGATATAACGAGATTGCCATAGCTGTTGTATTTCCAGTTTTTACAGCCATAGCATCATAAATAAATTTTCTTGAAGTAGAAATTGCAAAATCACGAACATTTTCAGCTTTAAATTTCCATGTTTTTTTCTTATCTGAAAATCCTTTTTCGGCCGTTTCAGCTTCGGCTTGTGTTACTACAATCACAGGAGTATCAAATGATTTTTCTGCTTGAGCATAGCGAGCTAATTGTATTGGAGTAAAAACCTCGGCTCTGTTTAGCAAAGTCCCAGTAGCTTCCAAAATATGATCGGCTGGAACTGTTATATTTACTTCAAAATTTCCAAAGGGCAAAGCAAATTCACCGGCTCCCCAAAACTGCATATTCTGCCATCCTTCCACATCATTATAGACTGCCATTCGAGGATAAAATTGAGCAATGATGTATAAATTATTCCCGTCCTTATCAAAATGTTCGTAACCTGAACGACCACCATCCAAAGTGTAATTATTAATTAAATAATTCCATTTTATTGATAATGAAATTTTTTCACCATGTTTTAATACTTTAGGCAATTCCACACGCATCATCGTCTGGTTGATGGTATATTGCATTGGTTTTCCAGAAACATCTTTTACATAATCAATATTGAACCCCCCATCAAAATGAGCTTCAAGGTATTTTCTTGAAAAACCTTGAACACCAATGGCTGGATCGGTTTCGTTTCCGTTTTCCAAAGGAGTAAGTGATTTTCTTGATTGTTGATTTTGATCTAATTGAATCCAAAGATAATCAAGTGATTCTTTAGCATTATTGGTATATGTGATGGTTTCTTGACCATACAATTTTGTATTTTTATCATCAAGTTCTACATCAATTTTATAATCGGCTTGCTGCTGATAATATTCTGGTCCTGGTGCTCCAGAAGCAGTACGATACATGTTAGGCGTTGCTAACAAATCATACATTTGTTTGAATTTATCTGGATTCTTTTCGCTTTGGGTTTTTGGTTTTGCAGCTTCTTGAGCAAAAAGACTAAGAGATAACAATAAAAAACCAAATTTAAATATAGCAAAATTACATTTCATACCTTTTTACTTTAAGGATATAAAAGTACTCTTTTTTAAAGAAGTATTTTAGATAGAAACTACTTTAACATTCCTTTAAAATTGTCTGAAGTAAGTAATAAACTTTGCTTTTCGCCTGAAATATTGGCCTGAATAATATTTTGCTGGTCAGAATTCAATTCGGTTAAAGCACTATTTTCTATTTCAAGTTTCGTGATTTTTGAAATAGCATTTATTCTGAAATAGCATATTAAGACGTTTGCTTCCACTTCTTTACTTCTAAAAATCATTGGCTTCAAAACCCCATTAACTTTTAATGAAAATCTTTCTGCTAAATACTTCTGCATTGCTATTTCATCTTGCGGTGTTTCTTTATCAGTCCCAATATTGTATTTAGAGTGAAATCGTTTTTCAAGAGCATTATTCAAATCATCAATAAAAATACGTGATGTTATTTGAATCATTTTCTTTTGAGGCACATAATTTATTTGATATATTGAAGAGTAGAATTTATGAACCTCCATTGAGGTTAGCATAACAAATAACAACAACAATAAAGTGTTTAATGCAATTCTTTTCTTCATCACTTAAGAGTGTTTCAAGTCTTTAAACTCCTTATTTTTTTCAATCATAAAATCCATTAATTCAAAATCAGATTTCGTTTTCATTACTGATTTAGCTTTGGAATCATTTTCACAATACACTAGAAAAAGCTTAATTTCTTCATCTTTGAGTTTAAGTGTGTTTGTATAGAAACTGTATTTTATTCTTTGCATAGCCACTTCTGTAAAATTTACTTCAGTTGTAAAATCAGATTTTTTGGGATTTTTTTTCTTAAGCACCCTAATAACGTCTTTGTATAATCGAACAAAATTCACTTCATTAGTGGTTCCATCATAAACAAAATCATTTTTTGGAGAAGATTGTTGATCATCAAAATACTGTTTATCAACAATTTTTTGAGTATTACCACTTACAGGATGTGATTTATTCTTATCAATGACAACTTCTTTAAGTTGATTGTAAAAAATGTCAAGCTTTACTACTAATGGAGATTCTTCCAATTGTTTTTCAGTAAGCACTAATTTTAATGACTTAAAAGACAAACTAGAAAAAATAAGAGTATCTCTTTCTCTTGCATTTATTTCGAACGAACCATCAAAACGTATAACTTTTCCTGTTTTTGAATTAACATTAAATACAATAACATTTTCAACTTTAATAGAATCATTCATCACCTGACCATGAAGTAGTTTTCTTGTGCCAGTTTGAGACAAACAAATTTGGCAGAAAAAAAATAATACTAGAATATTTAAATTAGTTTTCATTTTGAGCTGGTATTTATAGTACCCTAAATTTACGATTTTTTATCTTTCAAAAGATGAAATACTTATTTTTCTTTTAAAAGCTGCAAATAATTCACAGCTAATTCATTCATGATAAAAGTTGCCATTGTTCTATTTTTAGCCTTCATAGATTCGACAAATTTGGCGTCTTGAACAATATAATATTTGAATCCCTTCACATAATCCTCAGGTATTTTTAGGGTTTGTATAAAGTATTTATCCTCATACCAACCATTTATTTTATCCATTAAAGTCTCCTTTTTCTCAACCTCTAATTCTTTTTTTAGCATCGTAGTTCTTCCCGACATCCAGTTAAGTAGTGGATCAAAAGAAAAAGAGGTATTCGTTCCAAATTGCGCATCACTTCCAGTTGCTACAGCTAATTTACGCTCTGCGGGTGTATAGTGCTTCATTTGTGAAGATACGATACCAAGAGAATATTCATTAATGTTTTTATATTCATTAATTCTAACTTCGTCTAACATCCTAACTAAGCACTCTAATTTTATAAAGAGTAGTTCTTTTCGAAAATCTTCTTCTTTGAGTTTAACTTTTAGACCTTTAAATTGGATGGCGGAAAACATCAAGGTGTCACCGACACTGGCATTGATAGAAAAATAACCTCCTCGCTCAGTAGTTGTTGACTTTTCAGATTTTAGATTTATTATATACACACCTTCTAAATCGCTATAATCAGCAATAATTTTTCCATTTATTTTTTTGGAAAATGAGATGCTTTGCCCATGGGCAAAAGCAATGATAAATAAGAATAAGACCAGTATTTTAATTTTTTTCAAAATAAAAGAGTTCCCTGTTGAAGTTGTAAATGTATCTTATAGGCTTCCAAAAAATTAGCCAATACAATTATAAATTTATGTTAATTATTAATTTGTAAATTTGCTGAAAATTTAATTAAAGAATGAAAAACCTAATTATAGCAAGTACTTCAACCCTTCATAGCGGTGGTTATTTAGAGTATTTATTTCCGACTTTGGCAGAACATTTTATCAATTGCGAAACCATTATTTTTATTCCTTATGCTCGTCCAGGTGGAATATCACATGATGAATACACCGAACGAGTTCAAATAGCATTTTCTATAATCGGTAAAAAAGTTGTTGGATTGCATGCCTTTGAAAATCCAATAGAAGCTATTCAAAATGCACAAGGAATTTTTACCGGTGGTGGGAATACTTTTTTGTTAGTAACACAATTGTATCAAAATAATGTAATGGAGGTTTTATCTAAAGTCATTGAAAATGGAACCCCCTATTTAGGCTCTAGTGCAGGCAGCAATATCACAGGAATTTCTATGCAAACCACTAATGATATGCCAATAATATATCCGCCAAGTTTTAAAACTTTAGGAGCAATTCCCTTCAATTTGAATCCCCATTATTTAGATGCTGATTTGCAAAGCATACATATGGGTGAAACTCGTGAAACTCGCATCAAAGAATTTCATGCCTTCAATTCTACTCCCGTTTTAGGTTTGCGTGAAGGAAGTTGGCTTGATGTCAAAGGAGATAATGTAATTTTGAAAGGAACCCTAACTGCTCGATTATTCAGACAAAATCAAAGCCCAGAAGAAATTGAAGCAGAATGTGATTTAGGTTTTTTATCTACAAAGTAATCTAAATCAGAATTAATAGAAAAACCTCTAACTTTCATTAGAGGTTCTTAAGCAGAGCGGAAGACGAGGCTCGAACTCGCGACAACCAGCTTGGAAGGCTGGAGCTCTACCAACTGAGCTACTTCCGCTTTTGTGAGTGCAAATATATAGTATTTGTTTGTTTTGATGCAAATTTTTTTTGAACTTTTTTAATGTCAATTTTATTTTACAAATATGAATTACTCTAAAAGTTTTATTATTAAATTGTTATCAGTTACTTTGCATCATAATTGTTAAGAAAAAAAAAATAAAATATTTATTTCTAAAGCTCTTTTTGAGGTG
>CAIRMK010000322.1 GCA_903879645.1 uncultured Bacteroidota bacterium | reverse complement strand
TAATGGGAATAGTAGTAATTATAATGGTGGAGGAGGTGGTAATGCTATTCATGGAATAGATACACTTAATGTTATTGGTCAATTAACTGATTGGATAGTGCCTATAGGAGTATATAATGTTCAAATTTTTATAAATGGTTCTATTGGAGGTAATGGTGGGAATATGTCTCATTGCGGATGGAATGGCATAACGGCTTATGGAGGAATTGGGGGTAATTTTGCTTCTGCAACTGTAATTCTAAATGTTCAACCAGGTAATATAATAAGTTATTATATTGGAAATAATGGAGTAAATGGAAGTGATAACTGTTGGTATTATTCAAATCCTATTAATTCTGGAAATGGAACCTCTGGGGAAACTAGTATGATTTATTACAATAATACGTTAGGTATGAAAATAACAGGAAGCTTAGGTGGTAATGGATCTTCAGCTTATAATGGTTATTCTACTAATGGTAATAATGGTGCTAATGGAAATCTTGATATGACTGGGCTTCTACAAAATGGTTTTTTTGCAGAGGAAAAAATAAATCCTTATTCATCACAAAAACAAACCATAATAATTAGATATTAATCTATAAGTAAGCTCAAATTACCTTTAATTGTAAATTATTTAATAAAGCTAAAATCCACATTACAAAAAGTTAGGATATCATATCAAGGATATTAATTATATACTATTATATAGAAATCATTATTTTTTGAATAGCCCAACTTCTATATAAATTTGGGCATTCATATAGTTTCTTAATCCCCAATAAACACCTTTGCTTTCACAAAAACGTTTTAAATTACCAGTAATAATTTGTGTAATTATTCAAATTATAAAAATACCAATAAAGATATATATAGCTATGGGTTAGCACCATTTCTCGGTATTCAATATTTAGTTTCTAAGAATTTTTCCATTTCCATTGAACCTGGAATCTATTTTAAATGTATTAGAGTTATCGATCATGCTACTTTTAATCCAGACAATACCACAACATGGACAGAATCAGGTTTAGGAAAATTGGGATATATACAATTAAACTTTCATTTTTAATCAGTCATAAAAGAGTTAATAACTCTGAGAATAGTCGTCAATAGTTAAAATATCTCATTAAAGAAAGTAATTCACGTAATCAAAAACAAAAAAACTCCCAGCTCTGCGAAGTCTCAAGAATATGTAGTAGTAATAGATATAAAACCGCCAATTGGCGGTTTTTGCACATAAACAATAGTTTCATTATTGTTGAAACTATAACAGATGGTTCCTACGAGATAAAGAGGTTGGAGGAAGTGCTTCTATTCAGTTAAACTTAACTTTAAATGTCCGCCTAATCCTTGTCTAATTATTCTCATTAATGTTGAAAGTCGAATATCACTTGCATTATTTTCTATTTTAGAAATATATGTTTTTGTAGTTCCACATTTTAAAGCTAATTGTTCTTGTGTCATTCCACGTTCTTTTCGCATTTCTTGAATTAAAACACCAAGTTCAAAACTTTCATATTCTTCTTCATATTTTTGACGAGTTTCTGTTCCGCTTTTTCCGTATTGCTCATCTAAATGCTGAGCAAATGATATTATTTTTTTATTTTCTGTTTTCATAGTTTTTACTTTTTATTTTTATTTTCTAAATACTCTTTTTTCAACTTTTCAGCCAATTTAATTTCTGATTTTGGAGTTTTCTGTGTTTTCTTCTGAAAACCATTTACTAAAACTACTAAATTTCCTTTGTCAAAGAAACTGAAAACTCTAAAAATATCAGAACCAACTTCAACTCTTACTTCAAATATTCCTTCTGAGCCTTTAATATGTTTGAAAAATTTCTCCGGAATTCTATCCTGCGTAGAAATTAACTGTAAAGTCCAGTTAAACTTTTTCTTAACATCCTTTTTTTGAGCATTAAAAAAATCAAGATAATAATCTTCGTAATAAATAATATTTCTAATAAATTTTCCATTCATTAGACAAAGTTATTCAATTAGGTAACATTTTACAAATTTTTTCATGATTTTTTCTTTTTACCAGCTCTGTGAAGTCCCAGCTCTGCGAAGACTCCCGACCTTTGCGGATTTTTAAGATAATATTTTCTCTTTAAAATCCTTACCAGTAATCGACTTTTTGTTTTTTAGCTTACTCTTAAGGCGTGACTTTAACTATTTTTTTCATTCTATCCAGACCCATCCTTATAAATTTACTGCAAATATATAAGTCAATAAATACAATACGTTCATTTGCCTTTATTTGCTTTCGCACTCCATAACTATTTGCAATATATTTGAAAATTGAATTTCTCCTTACTTCAAAATTCAAAAAAAGTACTAAAACATCAGGAAGATGTATTGTTTTAGTCGTTTTATGCTAAATAGCACTTTATTAATTCAAGACTGCAATTTGGTTGCAGTATAAACAATTACTATTGCTTTTTAATAAAGTTGAACAAACTTGAACTTTTTTATTCGAAATAAATTAGTTAACTTGGCAAGTTTTAAAACTATAATTATAACATTATGAGGATATTTATTGCCTTGTTTCTTTTTCAAGTATTTACAGCCAAACGTTGCATCACCAGATGCTTTCTGCTCAAGGAACCAGTACTACTTTATCCAATGGTGTTTTTGTCAGCCAAACTATCGGGCAACAAAGTGTTATTGGTAATTACACCAAAGATGGTGTAACCTACGGACAAGGATTCCAACAAAGTGCTTGGAGTAAATACATCAAACAAAATGATGCATTATCTTCCATTACCACCACTACTTATCCCAATCCTTTTGTTCAAACAATAAATTTTCAATTCTCTAAACCCATAACCGATTTAATTTCTGTTATGGTTTTTGACATTAGAGGCAGACTTATTTACCAAGAGTCAAAGCTTGCCGTTGAAAATATCTTAACTATTGAATTACCTCAGTTGGCTTCGAGTAACTACTTAGTGAAACTCTCGGCTTCTAATTATACTTATTACACACAAATCTTAAAACAACAATGAGAAAATTATTGATTTTAATGGCGTTTGTATTTTCTTTTACAGAAATGCATTCGCAAGAAATTTATTTGCAAACAGGTAAAAACTTTACCAGTTATAATTACAAAAGTGATGTTGCAACAACACCCGACTTACAAGCGGGTAGTGGTAACTTTTATGAAATAGGATATTCAATTCCACTTTCAGAAAAACTAAATTATGCTGTTGGATTAGGTCTGAATGAATACAATGCTATTGGTGGCAATGCTGCTAATTCGTATTCTTGGAACACCCAATATCTTGGCATTCAAAACACCTTTTCAATTGCGTTTATAAAAGCTGGTGGATTTGAAACTTCAGCGAATGTTGGATTAGGAATTAACACGCTTATCTATGGTAAACAAAACATAAACGGACACTACTTAGATCTTGCTTCTCAAAAAGAATTTTCAGG
>CAIRMK010000321.1 GCA_903879645.1 uncultured Bacteroidota bacterium | reverse complement strand
GGCACTACAGAAACTATAAATAGATTGGCTGAATTGGAGGATTTTATTAGAAATATGCAAAGTTTAGTTCAACCAAAATTAGAGTTTTAGTATGAAATTAAGTAAAGAAAATATCCAGTTTATAGACACCTATCTTCAGAATCATGATGTTTTTTATGTTGATGTTAGGTTTGAAATGATAGATCATATTGCTTCTGCTGTTGAAGAAAAAATGCAAAATGAAAACATAGATTTTTATGATGCGTTTAAGAATTATATGATTCTGAATAAGAATGAAATACTAAAACAAAATAAAGATACTAGTTCATTCAGTTTAACTGAATTTAAAAGATTTTTTGTTTTTTTATTAAACCCAATCGCGGTAATTTTTGCTGTAATTGTATATTTTGGTTTTAATAGAATAAACATTCAAAATAGTACTATTAGCCCATTTAATTTCTATTCCTTCTTTTTTCTTATAGTTATATTAATAGCCGTTTTTCAAATAATATACTTCTATTTTATTCTTAAAAAAAGATTTTATGCCATTGAAAAAAATGGACAAATTTTATTTGTAGTCTATTATCTCAATATGTTCTTATTAAACAATTATGGAAATAGTGATAAACCAAGTTTAATTTCTATTACTATTGTTTTCTTTCTACTATTTAGTTATTCATTGTTTTTTGTAAAAGAAATTTTAAAGTTTAGAAAGCAACAACTTAATTATATTTAAGATGAAATTATCTTTACTTCAAATACAAAAGTTATACGATTTTACACGCCAGCATTATGTGGAATATTATGATTTACAAACCGAATTGGTAGATCATTTAGCCAATGCTATTGAGGAACAATGGAAGGAAATCCCAACGCTTTCTTTTGAAGAAGCGTTGCAAAAGGAATTTAAAAAGTTTGGCGTTTTTGGGTTTATGGATGTAGTGGAACAACGTCAAAAAGCCATGAATAAAAAATACAATGTTTTGGTTTGGTACCATCTTAAATCGTTTTTTAGATTGCCTCAAATTATAGGAACATTGTTGTCCATATTACTGTTATTTCAAATGATGAAAAACATTCAGTTTTCTACTGAAGTTGCATCCATATTGACTTTTATAATTTTGATTTCTTTTTGGTCAGGAATGATCCTAATGAATATAAAAAGGAAAAAAATCGTAAAGGAGGAGGGTAAAAAATGGTTGTTGAAAGATATTATTTATGGCTATAGTTCAATGGCTGGAATGAGCTACTTACCACTTCAGTTATTCATACAGATTGAACATAATCATAATCAGACAATGCTTTTCATAATGAGTGTAGTCATTGTATTGATGTTGCTGATAGAATACATTACTTTTTTTGTGATTCCATCGAAAGCTTCGGAATATCTTAAGCAGACTTATCCAGAATATGAATTAGTAAGATAAAATATGTTGTAACATTTTACTACATTTATGAACTAATTGTTAAACCAAAACAATCAAATTTATGTTTAAACATTTTATCCGTTTGGAATGGAAATCTTTTTTTCGTTCGGCTTCGTTTGGAACTAATGTGGTGCTTAAGGTCTTTATGGGATTGATGGCACTTTATTTTGTAGCGATGTTTCTTCTTTTAGGGTTTGGGATTTATCCGATTCTTCAAGAATCGGGCTTGAATCCGTTTACAACTGTAAACAAGTTTCTGATTTATTATTTTGTGGTGGATTTGGTGCTTCGGTATTTTCTACAAAAGATGCCAGTTATGAATATTAGACCTTTGTTGACTTTGCCAATAAAAAGGAATACAATTGTTCATTTTTCGTTAGGGAAAACTGCTATATCGTTTTTTAATTTGTTGCATGCTTTTTTCTTCATTCCGTTTTCTATTATGTTGATTCGTAATGACCACTCTATATCTCATGTTCTTTTGTGGCATTTGGGAGTTGTTGGTATTATTTATATGAACAACTTTATCAATGTTTTGTTGAATAATAAAGACAGTGTTTTCTATTCTGTATTGGCTGTATTGGTAGGCTGTGGTGTTGCTCAATATTATAAAGTTTTTGATGTTACTACTTATACGGCACCCTTTTTTGAAGGACTGTATAACACCAGTTATTTATTTATTATTCCAATATTGGGAGCTGCCGTTGCTTATTATTTTGCTTTCAATTTCTTTAAAAGCAATTTGAATTTGGATGAAGGATTGGCTAAGAAAAGCGAGGAAGCGAAAACAGAAAATTTCAATTGGTTGAATCAATTCGGCACACTAGGAACGTTTTTGAAAAACGACATTAAATTGATAAAAAGAAATAAGCGTTCGAGAACTACGGTTATTATGAGTTTTGTTTTCTTGTTTTATGGATTCCTGTTTTTTAATAATCCACATCAACCTGCAGTGATGGGAATTTTTGCAGGGATTTTTGTTTCAGGAGGCTTTCTTTTTACGTTTGGACAATTTGTGCCAAGTTGGGATAGTGCTTATTATCAATTGATGATGAGTCAGAATGTTCAGTATAAAGAATATTTGAGTTCTAAATGGTGGTTGGTGGTTATCGCCACGGTAATTTCAACTTTGTTGGCTTCTTTTTATCTTTATTTTGGATGGCATACGTATTTGTTAATTGTGGTTGGCGCTATTTATAACATTGGCGTTAACTCTCATTTAGTATTGTTAGGAGGTGCTTTTGTAAAAACTCCAATTGACCTTTCTATGGCTACTAAAGCCTTTGGTGACAAACAAGCTTTTAATGTAAAAACAATGTTGATAGCCATTCCTAAATTGTTAATTCCTGTTTTGCTATATGGTTTAGGGAAAGCATTTTTTAATGAAAATATTGGGTTGCTTTTTGTTGTAATTGCTGGAGTCATCGGATTTGCTTTAAGAGGAAAAGTGTTTCAAATGATAGAAGGCATTTATAAATCGGAAAAATACGCAACCATAGCAGCATATAAACAAAAAAATTAGTGTTAAGTTATAAATAAACTCATAAACTTTTCAAAATGATACAAGTAAACAATCTTTCAAAAACATACAACAACGGTGTTAAAGTATTAAACATTACTAATCTTGAAATTCCGAAAGGACAGAGTTTTGGATTAGTAGGAAATAATGGAGCTGGAAAAACTACTTTTTTTAGTTTGTTATTGGATTTAATTCAGCCGAGTTCAGGATATATAAAAAACAATGACATTCAAGTAAATACTAGTGAAGCATGGAAACCTTTTACTTCTGCTTTTATTGATGAAAGTTTCCTAATAGGTTATTTAACCGCTGAGGAATATTTTTATTTCATAGGCGATTTACGCAATCAAAACAAAGCAGATGTTGATGCTTTATTAAAAAAACATGAAGAGTTTTTTAATGGAGAAATCTTGAATAGCAAAAAGTATTTAAGAGATTTATCCAAAGGAAACATGAAGAAAGTGGGTATTATTGCCACTTTAATAGGAAATCCTGAAGTAGTGATTTTGGACGAACCTTTTGCTAATTTGGATCCAACAACAGTAAATAGATTAAAAAAAATAATTAAAGAATTGGCAGATAATCCAGACGTTACTGTTTTAGTTTCTAGTCATGATTTGGTTCATACGGTTGAGGTTTGTACAAGAATTGTTGCTTTAAACAAAGGAGAAGTTGTGAAAGACATTCAAACATCGGAAGAAACCTTGAAAGAATTAGAAGCCTTTTTTGCGGTATAATTTTTAATTTACAAACTATATAATCCGGAGAAGATTTAGTTCTTCTTCGGATTTCTTATTTAAAAAAAGCTATATTTTTTTTCACTTATCAAAAAGAAATGTACTTTTACCAGTTAGTTATACTAAAATTAGCTTTTTAGAGTTACTTATAAAAACGATTTGACATTGAAAACTAGTACTATTAAATACCTATTCATAACAGC
>CAIRMK010000320.1 GCA_903879645.1 uncultured Bacteroidota bacterium | reverse complement strand
TCGCTAGTGTTAGTGACACCATTTGCAAGTTCTGTATGTCTTATTTGTCCGCCTAAATATCCGGTTCGTGCTACTAACCCGAAGCTTATTATTGAAATTAGCAAAATCACAAAAGCTGTTGTTCTTGTTAATTGCATTTTTCGCAAGCTTATAAATAAACCTAAAACAGAAGCAAGTCCCAAAATGATTAAAGCGATTAAGGCAAACACTGCAAAATCTTTGTGTTGTTCAATATTTGCTTTGGCAACCCCTTGCAAGTGTTCTACACTTTCTTCTGCTCCTTCGCCTGTCAAATAAGCTATTCCTGCTCCAAGTGAAGAAATTATCAAAACATAGTATGCCGCAATTATAGTTTGATTACTTTTTGTCCACAGTCCGTGGGCAAGTACTATTCCTCCTAACATAGAACCAAAAATTGGAAGGTGCGTTATTAATAAATGGATGTGTGTTTGATTCATAATAATTTGTTATTGAAATACAATAAATTTTTCTTTCTCCGTCAATGAAAAATCGCAATGATTGGGTGCATTAGTAGCATACGTATCGCCACAAGCAGGACAAACAAAATATTTAGATGGCAAACTATTTAAAGAATTTGAATTGATATCTTTCAATGCTTCTTCAAAAAAGATATTGTGTTTAACTTCTGTTTTCATAGCATACGTAAGACTAACTATAGCCATTTGATTATTACCAGTTTCGGCATCTCTCAAAAAATTAGGATACATTGTTTTAGCTTCATAAGCTTCTCCTTTAATGTCGTCAGACAAATTCTCTTTGGTGCTTTTTACTATATATTTAGGTGTAATTTCTGGAACTGTTGCACCAGCATCTTCTATTACCGCTTTATGATTTTTAGCATGAATACTTTCAGCCATAGCAACTGCTTTATAAAGTAAAGCTATAGTATGAAATCCATCTTCTTCTGCTTTTTTAGAAAACGCTGCATATTTTGCTGTTGCTGTTTTCTCCCCTTTATATGCTGTTTGCATATTTTCAATTGTTTTAGCTGCTGCTTCCATGTGTTCTTCCTTTGTGGTTGTTTTAATTTCTGTTTTTTTATTGTCGCACGAAGCGATTACGAGGCAACAAATAATTACTAAGTGTAGATTCTTTTTCATTTTTAATGGCTTTAGATTATATACAAAACTAGTGGCAATGTCTATCTTTAGTGTTATACAATTACTTCTAAAACTTACGAAATTCACAGATTTGTTTATTCTTTTAAAGTATTATTAAAAAAATAAACCTCGTTTAAAAAAACTTAAACAAGGTTTATTTTTTAGGGTAATGAAATTAAAAAACAATTAGTTTCTTCCCATTTCAAAATTGGTCCAAATGGTAATATCATTCCCTACTCCAGTTAAAGCCGCAGTATCACCAACATTAAAATCACTGCGATGTAACATCCCTTTTATAGTAAACCCTGCGGTATTTTTTTTCGTTTTAGTTACTGCCCATCCATTAAGGGAAGCATTAAACTCAACGCTTTTAGTAATACCATGCATTGTTAAATTCCCTTTTAGTTTATAATTATTTCCTTTGACTTTAGTAAATGAAGTGCTTTTAAAATTTAAGGTTGGAAACTTTTCTGCTTCAAACCAACTGGCACCTTTTAAATCGGTATCACGATATTCCACTTCGGTATTAATTGATTTAATATCGGCAGACATTTCAATTTTGGCATCCGAAAAATCTTGTTTCTCCGATTTCATTGTAATCGTAAATGTTTGAAAACGTCCATCTACATGAGATATTCCAAAATGCATTACACTGAAGTTAAGTTGTGAGTGCATACTATCTTGTGTCCAGACTGTTTCGTTTGCAGTAAAAGAACTTAGCAGACCAACTGCCATAAATAATGCTATAATCTTTTTCATTTTTATACTATTTAAATGTTTTTATTGAATAAAGTGTAAAACAGGTACTTTGAAATTTGGATAATCTATATATCCTCTAGCGTTTGCCGAATAAAAAGTGTCGGCATTAAGATTTTGAGATAATTGCTGATTGCGTCTTAGTCGTTCCACCAAATCAGGATTGTTAATAAATGGTCTTCCAAACCCAACAAGATCACATAAACCACTTTTAAGATCGGCTTCAGCACTGTCTTTATCATAACCCCCACAAAGAATTAGTGTATTATGAAAATTTTTACGAATTAATTTTTTAATTTCTAAAGGAACAATAGGCGACCCCATTGATGAATGGTCCACAATATGGATATAAGCAATATCTAATTTGTTAAGTTCTTTTGATAAATAATCATAAGTGGCATCAATTTCAGGATAATTAGGCATATCACCCGATACACCATAAGGAGATAAACGAATACCTGTTTTATCTTTACCAATAGCCTTAGCAACGGCAGTTACTACTTCTATTACAAAGCGGCAACGGTTTTCAATAGTACCATCATATTTATCCGTACGAATATTACTCACCGGTGATAAAAATTCTTCTAGTAAGTACCCGTTTGCACCATGCAATTCTACACCATCAAATCCTGCTTCTATAGCATTTTTAGCCGCTTGTACATATTCAGCCTGTGTTGATGCAATATCATCTAAAGTCATTGCTTTAGGAGTTGGATAATCTTGTAATTCTTTGGCGTCAGTCCACATTTGACCTGCTGCTTTTACTGCGGAAGGTGCAATTATTTCAGTACCATCTGCCATATTTAAAATATGACTTATTCTTCCTGTATGCATCAATTGAACTACTATTTTTCCACCATATTTATGTATTGACGATGTTACTTTTTTCCAACCTTCTATTTGTGCTTCATTAAAAATACCAGGAATACGAGCGTACCCTAAACCATTTGGAGAAGGCGATGTTCCTTCCGAAATAATTAAACCGGCCGAAGCACGTTGTTGATAATAAGTAGCCATCAAATCATTTGGAATATTACCAGTGGCTCTACATCGAGTCATAGGTGCCATCACAATACTGTTTCTCAAACTTATTGACCCAACTTTTCTTGGGTTAAATAATTCATATTTTTTCATTTTTATATCTTTTAAAATTTAAATTCAATTATTCATTACTACCCAAGTGAAATAATGACAAGAAAACAGATCGTTTTTTATTAGTTAAAATTAGAAGCATTCAAGGAAACAATAACTTCATTTCTCCGTTGAAACATTTGATAAGGCGGATTATAACCCAAATAGCGAAAATTGCCATAATAAGAAAGTGCTTTTTTCTTTAATGCACTTTCTAACATCTTTTTATGTTTTTCAATGCTTTCTGCTGTGGCAAATCCAGAAAATTGAATTACTGCAACATATTCAGGTTCTGAAGTCACAATAGAAATACCCGAGTCATTAGGTTTTGGTAAATTAGATTTATTAAATCCTTTCGGAAGCACAAATGCCATAGTAGAATTAGTATCATTAATATCCATGTGTACTGGAGATGTCATTGCTATTTGCTTTTTTTCGCTGTTGCCGCCAAAGATATATTTTGCCAATATGCCAAATCCAGAACTTCCCAAATCACGATAGGTCTTTGCTGAAGAAGAAATCATTGCCATAGTTGCCGTAGGATAATATCTTACCTCAAAACCTTCCTCTTCTTGAATAACCGTATAAGCTTGTGTTTCTGTTTTGTTAGTAGACATTGTGGTATAGATTTGAAATACAATAAAAATTCCAATTAACACGAAGGCTATAATGATAAATGCTTTCATAGTTATTTATTTTTTACCTGTAAGCGTTTTCAAAAGTAATTTGGCAACTGCTTCTGATGACGCCGGATTTTGCCCAGTAATTAATAATCCATCTTTTTTCACATACGATGACCAATCCTCCCCTTTAGTATAAAGAGCTCCGTGTTTTTTTAGTTCGTCTTCCAATAAAAATGGAACGACATCTGTTAAATGAACTGCTGCTTCTTCAGAGTTTGAAAAACCAGTAAGTTCTTTTCCTTTTATAAGTGCTTCTCCATTTTTTGCTTTTACATTAACTAAAGCAGCAGGCGCATGACAAACAAAAGCAATCGGTTTTTTATGATTATAAAAATCTTCGATTAATTGAATAGAGAATTTATCTAAAGCTAAATCCCATAATGGTCCGTGACCTCCGGGATAAAAAACAGCATCATAATCTTCTACCTTTAAATCACTTAGTTTTAAAGAATGTGCTACTTTATCGATGACTATATTATCTTTATAAAACCTTCTTGTTGATGCCGATTGCGCATCAGCTAATTCACTTTTTGGATCAACAGGTGGTTGTCCCCCTTTAGGAGAGGCAATAGCAATTTTTGCTCCGGCATCCGACAAAACATAATACGGCGTGGCAAACTCTTCAATCCAAAAACCAGTTTTTTGTCCTGTATTCCCTAATAAATCATGCGATGTTAATACAAATACTATTTTCATTTTATTTATTCTTTATGGTTATAATTAAATTTTTTTTATTTTTTTCTTAATCACTCAAATGCTTAAAATATTCTATCTGTCGCTCATGATTTTTGGCTTCATTTAAAGTATTAAATGTGCCAAGATTTCTCCGTTTGTTGGTTTTCGAATTTACTTTAATAGAATAAATTCTATATTCTCCTGACTTCAATTTTCTAATCATAATGCAACTTTTAAAAAAGGTCAATGAATTTTCATAGCAACACAAAGTTGCGTTTTATTACTACCTAAAGCCTTACATAAGAATTGAAATGAATTACATCAATCACACATTGACACCTATTTTGAGGGAAAAATGTCAATGATTTTAAACAAAAAAAACTATACCATTTCTGTTATAGTTTTTTGCTTGGTATCTCTTACTGGTTGAAAAAGTTCTTTTGGAAAAATTAAAATAATTTGAGTTACTGAGGTGAAATAGTATTAATCTTTAACTATTAAATAAAGGAATTTCAAATTTAAAATCGCTGCCTTTGCCCAACTGACTTTCAACCCAAATTTTTCCATTGTGTTTTTCTACAAATTCTTTGCAAAGCAATAAACCCAATCCTGTTCCTTTTTCATTTTCAGTACCAACAGAGGTTATTTTCTGTGATAAGTCAAAAAGTTTATTAATTTCAGTAGGACTAATACCTACTCCATTGTCCGAAACTGTAATGGTTACATAAGATTGATTGCTTTCTGCATAGACATTTACAAGACCATTTCTATTTGTGAATTTTATTGCATTAGAAATTAAATTTCTTAAAATAGTATCCAACATATTGGAATCTGCAAAAACATTAATCTCTTGCGCTGTGGTATATTTTATTGCAATATTTTTGTTTTTAGCTATCAGTTTTAAACTTTCAATTACTTTAGTACAAATTGATGAAATAGTAACTAATTTCGGTTCAAAAGAAATATTATTTGAGTTAGATCTTGCCCACATTAATATATCCTCAAGGAGGTTGGTTGTATTGTGAACGGAAGAATTAATCATATTGATCATCTTTTCTATCTCATCCATTGAATAGTTTCTAATTTCGGGAGTTATTATGTCTAAAAGCGCACGAATTGAAGTTAAAGGTCCTTTTAGATCGTGTCCAAGTATGGATATAAAACGGTTTTTATCAATATTTTGTTTTTGTAATTCTTCTTCCCTATTTTTTAATGCTTTTTCAGCAATAGTACGCTCTGTTATATCGTGAATAATAGAAAACAGTATTTTAGTATTATGATATATAATAGGAGAAGAATGCACTTCCACAATCTTTTCTCCACCAGAAAAAAGTTTGTGTGGAAAAACAAAATAATTTCGTTTTTCTTCAATTGCTTTAAGTCGCTCTGCAGCTACTTGTTCGGGTTGCAATCCATTAATATCATTAATATTTTTTCCACATAATTCAGTTATTGTACATCCATAAAATTCCGCAGCAGATAAATTAGCATTTAAAATAGCACCACCCACTGGTTCTATTAATAACATCACTGAAGCATGTTTTTCAAACATGTTTTTGAACTGTGCTTCACTTTCAATTAAAATCTGTTCTTTGTTTCTTACTTAGATCG
>CAIRMK010000319.1 GCA_903879645.1 uncultured Bacteroidota bacterium | reverse complement strand
GCCATAGTCGATGTATTTATGAAAGTCAATTTTAGGATTATTTACCTTCGTTTTGTTTTCGAGAGTAAAAATAGTAAAAAATTACCTTCGAAATGATTTTCGAGAGTAAAATATTGAAAAAATTACCTTCGTATGAGATTTTAAAAGTAAAATTGACTACAATTTACCTTCGTTATTTTCTAAAAAATGTAACTGTCAACAGCTTTGTCCAACTCTTCGCTGATGATTTTGGCATATATCTGCGTTGTGCTTATGTCTGTGTGGTCCATTAATTTAGAAACGTGCTCAATTCTCATTCCATTATTTAACGCATTGGTTGCAAAACTGTGTCGCGATAAATGGAACGAAAGTGGAAACGGTAGTTTCAACATTTTACCCATTCGGTTGAGTTGGAAATTTGCAGAATGATTTTCTCTTTGTGAAATGAAATAACGTATTTCTTCGCTCTTGTTGTATGATTTTTTATCTGTGATAATTGGGAAAATATAATCGTCAGCTTGTGCATCTTCTTTGATGTATTTATTCAAAATATCTATTGCCACTTTACCAATTTTAAACTGGTGTAATCTTCCTGTTTTGCGAATTACTTTTTTTATTCGTTGCTCTTCGCTATTGTAATTGGTGTATTGCAGTTCGATAACATCGCTAAATCTTAATCCTCCGGCATAAATAGAGAAAAGGAATAAATCACGCCATAAATCCGCTTTCTTGCCTTCTTTGAGGTCTAAATTGGTTAGTTTTTCGATTTGGTCTTTGTTTAGGAATACTCTTTTCTCGGTATCTTTTTTTAATGTCAGTTTGTTGAATGGATACATATATTCTGGAATGATATCTTCTTTAATAGCTTCCTTGAACATTATCGCCAAGATCATTATTGAATAGCGTTGTGTGGTTGCTCCGTTTTTTGAAACATTTCCCATATGAGCCATATAGTCCTTTAAAACCGAAACGGTAATATCATCAAAATAAACATCATTAGTTCCAACATACTTTTCAAATTTCTTGGTGTAAAGCATATAATTTTTATAGGTTCCAAACGAAACGCTGCCTTTTATTTTTTCACATCGAGCATAAGCATATTGAAAAAAATTTGGTACTTCTTTTCCCTTGATGGCTTCTTTTAGTTTTTTGATCGAAACGGTTTTTATCTTTCTTTCCATATCTGCAACCTGACCTTCAGCATCTGCAATTTTTTGAGATAAGTTGGCATTCATCCTCGCGCTGTTTGGATGGTTCTTTTTTACTTTCTGCTTTACTTCATCCCACTCGTTCTCTTTGAGCTTCACTCCAGCAGTGATAAATTTCGTTTTTCTATCTTTTATAATTCGAATATACAATGGGCTGTGTCCGGTTTGGTCTGCCTGGTGTGTTCTTAAAATTAGTTTAATTGATGCCATAGTGCTAGGAAATTAGAAATGTTGTACTATATTTGTAAAGCAATGCAAACGAGTGAAAGTATTGTAAATACTGGGTTTTCAATTGGGTGCATCGTGATACGAAGGTACAACATTGGGTACAACAAAACAAGTATTTCGTTGCTTTTTTATGCTTAAAATTGCATTGTCTATTTTAATAAAGTCAATGAATACAACACTTTAAGTGCAATTGAGAACTGGCAATTATAAAATGAGGATAACAGCCTTTTCTCGCAATTGCCCCCCCAGCTGCCGCACGAATCCTTTCGCGTGGTAATTAATAAATAGCCACAATCAAAATAAAATCATAATCACATCGTAATGATGTGATTTTTTTTTTAGATTTGATAAGTTAAACATAAATATTTCCACGCGAAGGCATTCGCGAGGTTGCGGTGGAGGGTATATTTAATAGTTGGCAGAAAATTTTTATCACGAAACGAGAATATGTACACGAAAAAAGTATTAATGGTTGACAAGACTTTTATTTCATACTTGTCTTTAGATTCGTTCAATCCAAATTTTAACAGAAAGTATAACGACTGTGTTGTAATTGTACATGATGAAGAAAAAAAACTTTGTTATAGAAAGCAATATAATTATCATTTGGGACAAGTGGAAGAGTATGTTTACTACAAAGAAAATGGAAACGTTGACAAAATAATTTCTTTGAAGTACGACAAAAACGATGATTTACTTACCTATCATTCGTCGTTTGAATATTTTGAAAGAAATATTTTAAAGAAAACCGTTTTGATAAAAAAAGACACTTTTTTTAGCTTAAACAAAATTGGATATACTTATGATGGTCTTAATGTTATACATGATATTCCTGAAAAGCATAATGACCTTATTAATACCGAAATTTTAACTTTCGATCAATTGTCAAACTATTTGAGTGAAAATATTCCTTTTTACAACGAATTGAATTACAACGACTTTATATACAATGATTCAGAGGAAATTATTGAGTTAAATGAAGCATTTACAGTAACACGCATTAAAGAACTTTCTGAAAATGAGCATTTTATTATTTATGATAAAAAATATAGTAACCGACAATATAACAAAGGTTTACTCTTGGAAAAAAAATTACACGTAGCAGTAAATGAAAATTCAAAAAAAAGTGATGATTTAGACTATTTTAGAGAAATATCAGGAACTGAAATTTATGGATACAGTAATAAGCAGCTTGTATATATCGAAAATCCATTCTATTCATTATCAATTAATATAAATCCAGCTGTTGGGAATGTAAAACTAGAGCAAGGCATTCTTGTTGATAGAGAAAGATTTGAGGTTTCAAGATTATACACCATATATTAAGAAAAGACAAATACATTTTAATTAAACCCAGCTACGCAAAGAGTTCCTATCAAAAGCTCTGCAAATGTCTCGTGACTTTGCAGATTTTTTTTATATTTGATAAAGTTTAAATTTATGACAAATAACAT
>CAIRMK010000318.1 GCA_903879645.1 uncultured Bacteroidota bacterium | reverse complement strand
ATCTTCACAAAAGACCAGTTCACAGATCTAATGAGTAAATTAGACACTATTCAAAGCCAAATTTCTATTAAGGCTGACCCTAAGAAAGAAACCTTTTTAGACAATCAAGAATTTTTATTATTAATGAAAATTTCAAAACGTACAGCTCAAACCTGGAGAGACGAAGGTAAAATTTCATTCAGTCAAGTTGGAAACAAAATCTATTACAAACTTTCTGATGTTGAAAAGCTATTGCAAGAGCATTACAACAAATCATTTAAAGGACGATAGTATGAGCAGCTGCAACGGAACTTGTGAGTTTTGCGATTGCAAAACTCACAAAAACGAGAACCAACAACCGCCAACTATTAACCATTAAATTAAAACTATGGTAACCATTTTCAAGAATTTCAATGAGGTTGTAGAACACAAAACAATTGCAACAATTTTAGAAGAAATCAAAACAGGAAAGTTCAAACACGCTATTGTTTATCTCCGTAAATCTTTATCTGAAAAAAAAGAAGAAGCATACAACAAAGCTAAAAAATCACTTCCTGCATTCACTCCTTCCGGAAAGTTTATTGGAGGTAGAAAATTGGAATTCCTAGCGGATTATTCAAGCTGCATCATTTTGGATATTGACAAATTAAGTGCTGCCGATTTGCAAAATGCAAAGCATTTGGCCAATCAATCTGAGTTCACTTTTTCAAGCTTCATCAGTCCATCTGGAAACGGATTAAAAATTTTAGTAAAAATTAATTCCGAAAAAGCCAATCACAAAGAAGCATTTCTATTGGTTCAAGCACATTATGAGGCTATTTTAAAACTAGAAATAGACAAATCAGGCAAAGATGTAACAAGACTATGCTTTTATTCCTGGGATGAAAATTTATATCTAAATGAAAATTCAAAAACCTTTGAAACAGAAGTAAAAGAGGAAATTCAAAAGATTGTCTTACCAACCGTACCGAAAGTTACTAAACCAGAACCTATTGAAGACCAATATGCGATTTACAATCATTGCATAAAATTCACTGAAAAAAAAGTGCAATTTGTGAATGGTAGTCGCAACGTATTCGTACACCAACTAGCGTGTAACCTAAACAGAAAAGGTATTGCATTACAACAAGCACTAGGATATATTCTAACCGATTTTGGCTATGATGAAAAAGAAGTAACACAGGCAGTCAATAGTGCATACGGCAACAGTCACGAGTTTGGCAAAAATGAAAAATTTGAACCAACTTATAAACTTAAAAAGAAAGAAAATTTTTCTATCACAGATACAACTGAGGAAGAAGACGAAGACAAACCAAAACCAACACAAATAGACCGTTTAGAACTTTTTTTATCAACAAGATATGTATTTCGTCACAACATCGTTTCAGGCAAATTAGAATTCTTGGACCTGCAAGGTTCAAGACTCGCGAACACCGCTAAAAACAATAAACAAGGAGGTGAGCAGTTCCAATATTTCGGTAAAAAGAAATGGAATGTGATGAATGATTTTATTGAAAACTCAATGCTTAGAGAATGTCTAAAAGGTCGAATTAAAACAAATTTATCTTCATTAAGAAACTTATTGT
>CAIRMK010000317.1 GCA_903879645.1 uncultured Bacteroidota bacterium | reverse complement strand
TGTTGCTGTTATTGCCTTCAACATGCTGTTGCTGTTATTGCTGTTGCTGCTATTGCTATTGTTATTGCTGTTGTAAAGATGCTGCCTGTTTAGAACAAAACAAACAAACTCTCCCTAATCAAATTGGGATAGAAGTTGAAAAGCCAACTCTACGATGGATATTTCAGCTGCTCTACGGGGTAAATTATTTGGATATTTCTATTGCACAGCACAAACATCAAGTCATTGAAGGCATTACTCCACTCAAACAAAAAATCCTACAACTTTTTGGCAAATCCGTCGCTGAGTTATATCGGATTTCTTATGGCTAACACCCGCTCAATGTCGGATGAAGCGAAAAACAAAGGGTCTTTAAGAAACCGAAAACCACGTTCTACTTGCTGTTGTTGTTTATAAGCAGCCACTACTTCATTATCACTGAGTTCATTGGCATGGGTATTGGAGCCAATGACATAATGCCCTTCTTTGGCTTTTTCGAGATTAATTTTGTTTACATCGCTTTGCAATTCGCCAACCACTTGGTATTCAATTTTTGTGGGTTCTTGGTCTTTTTTAGGGCGTCCTTTTCCTTCAAAGACTTTATGTTCAAAGAGTTGATAACTTTTTACTGAATGGTATTTCCATTTTTTAGCCAACAGTTGTAAATCATTCAGAGCATCTTCAGCACAAGCAAATCGTCTTGCCTGAAAGTGAAAAAGCTGTTTTTCAACGATTTCTGTGGCTTTTTTCACTCGTCTATCCACTTGTTTTATGGCTTGTTGTCTTGAGGTTTCAGATGACACAACATGCCAACGTTGTTTTATCTTATAGTGTTCGACCTCGAATGTTTGCATTTTCCAAGCATCATCAAGAATTTTCCAATCGTTGGGCAACGCTAAGGCTTTATCAATGGTTTCACCTACTTGCTTGATAGTATTTGGTATTCGAGTGATGAAAAGTAAATGTTTTAAATTTTCAGCGTTCGATTCACTGTACAACTTGGAATCTGCAATTAAATAACGTGGTGTTTCACTGGCATTAAAGCTTTCTATCAATTCCTTGCTACGTTCTGCAAAAACAGTGTTATCTGAAGCATTGCCATCTAACGCCTTACCTAGCAAAGGAATTCCTCCATCGTGACACACCATCATCTCAAGCATAACTTGTTTCAAATCAGGACGGTGATCTTTTGAATATCCTAGCTTAATTTCTACCGTGCTCTCATCTGTTTCGCCTAAATAATCTCCCGTCAGTGTAAACGTGGTGCTATCCAAACTATTGAATTTGGTATCTACTTTCTCTTGCTGACAAACACTTAGAGCAATTTCACTGAACAGTAACTCTGTGCCATAAACATGACAACGATCTAAAACTCGACCTAATTTAAAACGATTAAAATCATCCGCTTTTACCCCTTCTCGAAATAACAATTCCAACGGTATATGCTCGAAAAACAAAGGTGTTAAACTCATCGGCTTATTTGAAAATCCCAATCCATTAATTATCATGCCTGCAATCGCTTCACCCGCAGAAATTGATTCGCTTGCATAACTACCTAGTTTTTCGTCGATTAGCTCTACTATTCTTAATAATATTTTAGGAATTTGATTGAAACTCGTTTTTCTTTGAAAGATTGTTTTAGTAAATTTTGTTGTTGCTTAGGTATACTTGAAACTTTTTGTGAGAGGGTTCTCGTTGGTATTATTGCAAGATATTGTGCTGTATACTTTGATATTGCTGATTTTGGGACAAAATGGATTGGTTAATGTGTTGATTTTTTAGCAGTTCAAGAGATCTTGACTCTCCGTTGCCAAGTCAACCGCTTTTTTCCACTAGTTTATATGGCTTACCTTTGACTTTTTTTTATGGGGAATTTTACATTTATTGGTGGTGATGTTGTATTTAATGAAATTTATTAAGCTCAGCAACCAATCCATTAATTTGATTTCCATTCTATATAAGATCATCTTAGTTAATGTATTCTCTTGCTTTTTGCTCTTTTTCGTCAGCTTTAATAGCCGCCAAAC
>CAIRMK010000316.1 GCA_903879645.1 uncultured Bacteroidota bacterium | reverse complement strand
TCAATTGGCTGCAAAATTGTATTTTTATCCCATATTTCAGCTTTTTTTAATTCCGTAGCACCACTATGCAATGAAAAAAAGCTAAAATCTGAAACAAAAACCCTAATTTTTCGCTTCAATCAAAAAAGTTTAAACGACTTCATTAAAATGATGTTTAAAAATCAAAAGAAACCGATACATTATTTTTTTATTTTACTACTATTTATTGGGCCAGCATTATTTGCTCAATATAATTTTACTAAAGTAGCTATTGCATTGGAACAAGCTCAACGTACTTTGGGAAAAAACATGGTTGTTTTAGTCTATAAAGACGGGAAAATCATTTATAAAAAAGAATCAGGGAAATTTACCGAACAAACCCAAGAACCAATTGCTAGTTGTAGCAAATGGTTAACGGCAGCTTTGGTCATGACGTTTATAGATGAAGGCAAATTGTCATTAGATGATAAAGTGAGTTCTTATTTGCCTTCCTTTAAAATAGCTGGTAAAAATACTATCACTATCAAACAATGCATGTCGCAAATGACTGGGATTCATCAGGAGCCTATCAAGCTAATGAAACTTTTAACCCAAAAGAAATACAAAACATTAGAAGAAGAAGTTAATGATTTTGCCTCCAAAAGAACAAATGATTTTGCAAATGGAACCGCTTTCTTTTATGGAAATGTGGGATTGAATATAGCTGCTAGAGTTATAGAGGTTATTGGTAAAAAAGATTTTTCACAATTGATGAAGGAAAGAATACTGCAGCCCTTGGAGATGAACAACACCCATTTCGACAAAAATAACGAAGCACCAAATCCTTCTGGAGGAGCTGTTTCATCTGCTACAGAGTATATGAATTTTTTAGTAATGCTACTCAATAAAGGTCGCTTTAAAGGAAAACAAATACTTTCTGAAAAAGCAATTGCTACTTTAAAAGAACCACAAACATCGTTGGACAAAATAAAATATGCCCCAAAAGTAGCCGAGGGTTTTAATTATGGCTTAGGTTGTTGGATTGAAGACACTGATTCCAAAGGTAATTCAACGGTAGTATCCTGTCCTGGATTATTTGGGACTTGGCCTTTAGTAGATTATCAAAATGGGGATACGTGTTTGTTTTTTGTAAAAAGCCTTCTCAGTGAGCAAAAAGCAACTTTTTACTTAGCTATAAAAAAGAGTATAGATAGTGTTTTAGCAACAAAGAAGTAAAATCGCTTTTACTTAAAGAAAACATCATATCCAAATCGGATTAATGTTCCTATAACCACTAGTAAAAAGAAGATTCTTATAAATCCATTTCCTTTTTTGATGGCAAGCTTGGCTCCTATCCAACCACCAATAGCATTGCAGATTGCCATTGGGATAGCAATTGCCCATATAATTTTTCCTTTAAGAATAAACAAACAAATTGAACCAAAGTTGGTTGCAAGATTGACCATTTTAGCATTTGCGGAAGCATGGAGAAAATCAAAACCAAGAATGGCTACAAATCCTAATACTAAGAAACTTCCCGTTCCAGGCCCAATAAATCCATCATAAAAGCCAATACCGCTACTCATTAGCATAGCAAGGACCAATTGTTTTTTTGGTGATAAGTTCTTTTCTTGATGAATGCCAAAGTTCTTTTTAGTAAAAGTATAAATCGCTATTACACTTAAAACGACCAACAGCAATGGTTTCATAAAATTATTACTCACCAAAGTCAGTAAATTGGACCCTAAAAAAGCAAAACAAAAAGCAACTAGTGCCATAATGAAAAGCAATTTCCAATTCATATCCACCTTCTTCAAATACTGACGAGCAGCAAAAGAAGTGCCGCTAAAAGCTGGTATTTTTAAGGTTCCTATAATGGTCGAAACTGCTAAATTAGGCAATACTATCAAAGCGACAGGAGTTTGGATTAATCCACCACCACCCACGATGGCATCTACAAATCCTGCAAAGAAAGCAGCAATACAAAGTAAAATTAATAGGTAGGTCTCCATAAATTAAAAATGAAAAGAGGCACAATTTGCGCCTCTATATTCTATTTTCTCTATTCTAAATATTATATTCTAACGATATTCGCTCCAAGGGCTCTCAATCGTTCGTCAATTCTTTCGTACCCTCTGTCAATTTGTTCAATATTCTGTATAGTTGAAGTTCCTTTGGCAGAAAGCGCTGCAATTAACAATGAGATTCCCGCTCGAATATCAGGAGAACTCATTACGGTGGCTTTTAATTGCGATTTGAAATTATGTCCCATAACCACCGCTCTGTGCGGATCACATAACATAATTTTAGCCCCCATATCAATCAATTTATCCACAAAGAACAATCGGCTTTCAAACATTTTTTGATGAATCAACACATCACCATTAGCTTGAGTAGCCACAACTAACACAATACTTAATAAGTCGGGCGTAAATCCTGGCCATGGAGCATCGGCAATAGTCAAAATAGAACCATCAATATCGGTTTTAATTTCGTATCCGTTTTCGTGTGTTGGAATATAAATATCATCGCCTCTTCGTTCTAATGTAATTCCTAATTTTCTAAACACACTCGGAATTACACCAAGGTTGTCCCAAGAAACATTCTTAATTGTAATTTCACTTCTTGTCATTGCCGCAAGACCAATCCAAGAACCAATCTCAATCATATCGGGAAGAATTCGATGATCACAACCCACTAGAGATTCCACCCCGTCAATAATTAACATATTAGAACCAACACCTTTGATGTTTGCTCCCATTGAATTCAACATTTTACACAATTGTTGCAAATAAGGTTCGCAAGCAGCATTGTAAATTGTAGTCGTTCCCTCTGCTAAAACAGCAGCCATCAAAATATTAGCAGTTCCTGTTACTGAGGCTTCATCAAGTAACATATAGGCCCCTTTTAATCGCCCTTCATTCTCAACACCATAAAAATGATCTTCTTTTTCGTAACGAAATTTGGCTCCAAGATTAATGAATCCTTCAAAATGAGTATCTAATCTTCTTCGCCCTATTTTATCGCCTCCCGGTTTTGGAATATATCCTTTTCCGAAACGCGCTAAAAGTGGTCCAACAATCATGATAGAACCTCTTAACGAACCACCCTCTTTTTTGAAAGCTTCGGTTTCAAGATAGCCTACATTGACATCATCAGCTTGAAAAGTAATGGAACCTGGTGCATTTTTTTGCATCTTCACACCCAAATTTCCTAGAAGAGTAATCAATTTATTAACATCAATAATATCGGGTATATTACTAATTGTTACTTTTTCTGGAGTTAATAGCACCGCGCATAATATTTGCAATGCTTCATTTTTAGCTCCTTGTGGTGTAACATCACCTTTGAGTCGAATGCCTCCTTCAATTTTAAAAGTTCCCATATTTTTTTGTTGTCAGTTTTCTGTTATCAGTTATCAACCGTCTAAAAAAACAGACAACTGACAACAGACAACTTATTTCGGATTATTGTTGTTATTGTTGTTGTTTTTAATAAACGGTTTCTTGCCTGGCATTGGCTTTTTAAAACCTTGAATTTTCAAATTCTTTTGAGGCATTAATGATTTATTAGACACTTTTTTATTGGTTCTAATTAAATCATTAGTGGTAGAAAGTTCTTCCTCACTTTGGATCAAGTTGATAGTTCCTTCAGATAATTCATATAAATGCTCAAAGATTACAGCGTCTGTAACAGTATCTTTATTCCAACTCAAGTAGGATTTTTTCATGTGATTGGCGATTACTTTCACCAAGGCACTTTTCATTTCACCTTCTTCCCATTTGTTGGCTACTTCTATCATGTACTTGATATTGTTACCATAAAAACGGTATTTAGGATTCTTTTGTGGATAAGCCAAACGCTCAGGTTTCAAGTTGATAACATCACGTGTAGGAATTGGATAAGGCGAATCTGCCACCAATTTAAAATCAGACATTATAAAAATCTGATCCCATAGCTTGTGCTGAAAATCAGGTACGTCACGCAAATGGGGATTCAAATTTCCCATCACTTGAATGATGTATTTTGCCGCTTTGTTTCTTTCAACATCGTCTTTAATTACGACTGCTAAGTCAATCAATTTTTGCAAATGACGACCATATTCTGGGATGATTAAATGCGGACGTTCGGCATTGTATTCTAAATTGAATACAACATCGTTTGCATTTTCTTTTATATATTTTGGTACCATATTAAAATGAAATTATTCCTTCTATTGAAGAAACTTCTAAGTATTTTTCAACCACATCATCCGGCGATTCCATCGTAACATTGATTGAAACTGAAGTGTATTTTCCTGCTTTTGATTGTTGTGTTTTTATTACCGCGCCCATATTGTCAAATGCATTTTCAACTTCTTCAATCTTTTTTGCATCGGTAGGCACTATAAATTTATAAAGGTATTCAGATGGCCATGCAGAAGTATTGCTTAACTCTTCTTTTAGGCGAATGTAAAATTCTTCGGTCTTCTTATCCATTCTTCAATTAAAATAAAGGCAAATATACATTTTTGATATTATATATTGGATAATGGATATTAGATTTTTATGGAGGTAAACTCCATTAAAGTAGTAAATTGAAATAGTTTTAATTTTTTCTTTACAAAAATGCGTAATGAATTGCCAATTAAGCTAATTAAAATTACATTTTTGAGATTTTAATTAGCATTTTTGAGATATTAATTAGCATTAATGCTATTTTAATTTACTTTTTAGATATTTTAATTATCATTAATGAGAATTTAATTTACTTTTTTGAGATTTTAATTAGCATTTTTGAGAATTTAATTTACTTTTTCGAGAATTTAATTAGCATTAATGAGAATTTAATTTACATTTTTGTAAATTAAATATAAATTAATAGAATTTGAGTAATCTTGAAAAATGGTTAGGAATAACTACTTTACTTTAGCCGTACTATCTGCAATTATGTTTTGAGTTTCATACCCTGCAAATTGCTTTAAGTAGCTTTTAATGGAAGTACCATACCCGTCACGACATTTCTTTTTACCGTTAGATTCTAAATATTTTCTAACCGAACCAGCACCTCCCAAATGGGCCGCTGCCAAAATACCTGATTCCGTAATTTTTACACCATCAATCGTTTTGCCACGATACTCTTCAATGATATCTTGCAGTTTGGATTTGTTGATTTTTACCAAAGCAATGAATGCTTTTTCTTGTAACAAAGGATTGTTTA
This sequence comes from uncultured Bacteroidota bacterium, assembly GCA_903879645.1. Taxonomy (GTDB): domain Bacteria; phylum Bacteroidota; class Bacteroidia; order Flavobacteriales; family Flavobacteriaceae; genus Flavobacterium. The sequence goes on along the minus strand of CAIRMK010000316.1, from coordinate 12,310 downwards.
AAAATTCCGAACTACTATGAATTCCTAACGTACGAAGTGCCGAGGTACCAAATTGGTATTTCCCCATATACCCTAGTGTATTTACTAATTTGTATTGCCCTTGTGATTCTTTAATTCCGATTGCTTCCGAAAATCCAACAAAGTGTTTTCCGATAAAAGGGGTAGATTGATTGAGATAATCGGTTGGTTTTAAGGATGGAAATTGGTAACCCAATTCCTCTTTTTCGCTTACATGGAACTCTTTTTTATTTAATGTGTCTACCGATTTAAAAGCAGTGCTTATAAATCCAACTACGACAAAGATTCCTATGTAAAACGACCATTTATTTATCATAAAGTGTAATTTCCAAGCGCTGTCACCATCTTGATATTGACGGGGCAAATATACAACTTATTTTTAAATAAAATTGATTTTCAGCTACTTAAGTATTTTAGAAGTATAAATAATGAAATCGAATACCTGTAACATTACTAATTTCAATGGTTGGCGCAGGAATTTTAATCGAGTTAAAAACAGAGAAAATGGTCTTTAAAAGATGTGATTTGGTTTGAATTTTGGATAAATCGGCATCCAAACTCAAGTAAAATTGTCTCGTTCTTTGGTATTTTGGATACAAATCAGAATCTTTAAAGTTTTCCGTTCCCGATATCATGCCATCGGCACCATAACCAAGAGCAAGATTCAACCAAACAGGTATTTTAGATGGTTTGAAAAAAGAATGCACGTTGGCAGAAAGCCAATAGGTTTGCCCATTATAATCTTTTAGTATTTGCTGTGTAAAGGAACTTCCCAAAGCATCGGGACGAACTTTCGCATAGGAAGTAGTATGAAAAGAAAACTTGGGCACAATACGTTGTTCTTTCCAAAGTAATTCTTGAGAAATAAAAAGTGCTGTTCCTGTAGTATTGGCAGCCATATCACCCCAAGAAAATCCCCATTGTGAAGAATAACCATCAAAAATCTCAACGGTAGTCATAAAAGCAAGTCCCAAAGTCGAGCCATATATTAGTTGACTTTGTCTACTGCAACCGCTCCATTGCAAAGCATTCGCACCAAAGGTTCCTAAGTGATAGGAAGAAAATAAATGTCCTGCTTTGTCCATCTGCAACCATTCTTGATTATCATTAATGGAATGCAAATTGGAATGTGGGTAATCAGCATACCAAAGTTGGTTGAGTCCTATTAATGCCAATGAGGCAGTAGAAGCTTCAGTAATGACAAGTGTGTTGCGTCTTGATTTATTTAAAGAATCGGAAGGTTTTAAAAACGAATCTATAGCCGTTTGTGAAACTCCAAAAATAGCTTTAAATAGAAAAAGAACAATTAGTAGGGTTCTCAAATTATTCAACAACTATCTTTTAGTTCCAGTACTATTCAACCAATCTGCATATTTTTTGGCATTAACCTGATGTTGTGCAAATGTAGCAGCAAATTCATGATACCCAAATTTTTCTACACTAGCGCAGAAATAAATATAATCATGTTTCTCAGGATTTAAAACCGCATCAATAGCACTTATATCAGGCTGTGCAATGGGTCCCGGAGGTAATCCTAAATTAATATAAGTATTGTAAGGAGATTGTATTTTTAAATCGCCATACAATACTCTTTTAATCACTTGGTTGAAATCATTATCTCTCAGCTTCAATGCATAAATAATAGTTGGATCACCTTGAAGTGGCATACCTTGTTTTAACCTATTCAAATAGGCTCCTGCCACTCTAGGACGCTCGTCTAATTTTACTGATTCCTTGTGAACAATAGAAGCCAAAGTAATCACTTGTTCTGGAGTCATTCCAAGTTTTTCAGCTTTTGCCAAGCGATCTTTGTTCCAAAACTTTCTATATTCGTCAAGCATTTTATCACGAAATTTGTCGGCGGAGGTATTCCAATAAAATTCATACGAATTGGGGATAAACATCGCTATAACATTCTCTTTTGTGAAACCATTCTTTTTTAAAAATAAACTATCTCTAAATGAAGTCATTAATTTTAAAGAATCGGCTTCAATCTCAGATCCTATTCGTTGGGCCACATTTTCCAATCGTTCTTGATTATTAAAGGCAATTTTAACTGGTACATTTTTTCGTAAAGAAGCCACCAAACTGTAGCTACTCATCCCTTTCTTGAATAAAAATCGTCCTGGCTTTATATTTTTCTCGTAAGAACGGAGACTTGCCATACATTCAAAATCACTCATGTTTTTAACATAAGGAGCGATAATTTTTTTGACCTCTTCATATTTTGACCCCGTTGGAATCTTTACATAAAATTCTTTAGTAATTGCTTTAGTGTTATCTGTAAAATATTTGATATAAACGACAGCACTTAATAAAAGACAAATTCCTACAATACCTATAACTATGGTTTTAAATTTCTTATTCAAAATTTTATGTTTTTAATTATTTGGATTAATCAACTGAAAAATAGCTTCGTCTTGATAATTGTTGTTAGTGTATATCCAATCTTTTTTTACTCCAATTTTCTGGAAGCCAAAAATAGCAAAAAGGTTTAAACTTGAACTATTCTCTACTCCAATATTTGCAAATAGTTGGTGCAATTGCAATTGTGTAAATGAAAAATCAATGACTAAGCCCAAGGCTTCTTTACCATAGCCTTTGCTTCTATCTTCTACATTTTGAATTACAATTCCAATTCCAGCTCGATTATTTTTGGGGTCAAATTCAAATAAGTCAATTAATCCAATTGCTTTATCCGATGTATTGGTACAAATTGCCAAACGCAATTGTTTGGCTTCATAGATATCTTGATGGGCATTTTCAAGATATTGTCGAATGAGAAATTTGCTATAAGGTGTTTGTGTATTGCTCACTTCCCAAATGTCTTCGTCGTTTTCTATAGCATAGATAAACTCCAAATCTTCGGGTTCGAGTGCGCGGAGGTAAATAGTATTTCCTTTTAAGGTCATGGCCGTTTAGATTTCAATTATTCCTTCAAAAACAAAAGTGGCGGAACCTTCTAAAAAAACATTTTTATATCCTTGGATTGTTTTTTCAAAAGAAACTTTCAGTTTTCCTCCTTCAACATCAATGTCAATACTATTCGAACTTGTTTTTCCTATGGCATGCATGGCAATAGCTGTTGCCGTTGCACCCGTTCCACACGATAATGTTTCATCTTCTACACCTCGTTCATAGGTTCTTAATCGAAAATTATTTTCTGAAATCTGATTTACAAAATTCACATTACTTCCTGCTTTTCCATACAAATCAGAGTAACGAATTTCGGCTCCATTCGTTTTTACATCATAGTTTTCAATATCATTTACCAAAGTTACATGATGTGGAGAGCCTGTGTTTAAAAAAACATATTCTGCTTCAATTTTTACTTCTTCAACATTCTTCATCTGAAGAGAAACAATTCCGTCATTCTTACTAGTTGCATGATGCAAACCATCCGTTGCCATAAATGTAGTGTCCGTATTCTTTATAGCACCGATGTTTTTGGCAAAAGCTACGATACATCTTCCTCCATTCCCACACATTGAACTTTCATTCCCATCGGAATTAAAATACACCATTCTAAAATCAGTTTGGGAATCATTTTCCAATAGTATCAAACCATCAGCTCCAATTCCGAATCTTCGGTCACATAATTTCTCAATGAGTTGAATATTCTCTTTCGGAAAAAAGCCTTGCCGATTATCTACCATGACGAAGTCATTCCCTGTTCCCTGATATTTATGAAATTTAAATTGCATAGTCTCTTTTAAAATAGAAAACAAAGTTACGAATATTAATGAGAAGTTAAAGATTGTTAAACGAGCGTTAAAGCATTTTATGGAATATAAAAAATTTATAATTTTACTTTCGAATTTTAAAACTTAAATGATATGAAACGATTTTCGAGTCTATTTTTAGTAGCATTACTAAGCGGTGCCACTACTCTTGGTGGTTACAAATTATTTATTGAAAAAGGAGTGGGAAGAAACTCCATTATAACTACAGCCTCCGAAAATTACGGAAGAACCGTTGGACTGAACGCCGAGAACGTTGATTTTACTTCTGCAGCAGATAAATCGGTACATACCGTAGTTCACGTAAAAAATGTATCGGTAAGAACTGTCTACAATCCAATTATGCAATTTTTCTATGGATCCAATGGAGGGTCGCAACAACAGGAGCAAATAGGAACTGGTTCAGGGGTTATTATTTCAGAAGATGGATACATTGTTACCAATAATCACGTAATAAAAGATGCCACTGAATTGGAAGTAACTTTAAACAACAAAAAAGTATATAAAGCAAAACTGATTGGAACAGATTCTAAAATGGATATTGCTTTATTGAAAATAAATGCTGACGAAAAATTACCTTACTCCACTTTTGCAGATTCCGACCAAGTAAGAGTTGGGGAATGGGTATTAGCTGTTGGGAATCCGTATAATTTAACCTCTACAGTTACCGCTGGTATCGTTTCCGCCAAAGCTAGAAATCTAGATACAAATGGTATTCAATCTTTCATCCAAACCGACGCTGCTGTTAACCCAGGAAATTCAGGAGGTGCATTAGTTAATACTAGAGGTGAATTAATTGGAATTAACACTATGATTTCATCTCCTACAGGAAGTTATGCTGGGTATTCATTTGCGATTCCTTCTAATATCACTCGTAAAATAATTGAGGATATAATGGAATTTGGGAATGTGCAAAGAGGTGTTTTAGGAGTTGTAGGAAATGAACTAAATGGACCTACTTCAAAAGAATTGGGGATAAAAGAAACACAAGGGTATTATATTTCTAAAGTAATTAAAAATTCAGGCGCCGAAAAAGCAGGTTTGAAAAAAGGGGATGTCATTGTAAAATTGGACAATCAACCCATTTCTACTTATCCTGAATTGACGGGATACATTAGTACAAAACGTCCAAATGACAAAATTCAAGTAACTGTAATCCGGGATGGAAAGAACCAAATCATTCCTGTAAATTTAGTGAAAAACGATATTATCAATACCGATTTTAAAGGGTTAGAATTAGAAAATATTGATGGAAACGACAAAAAAAGATTTAAAATCGATTATGGTGTAAAAATCAAAGAAGTCAATAACGACCGATTAAAACCATATGAAAAAGATCTAACAGGTAGCATTATTTTATCCATTGATGGGACAAAAGCTACGGACGTTGAAGCGGTTTCAAAACTAGCTAGTGAGAAAGATGAAAGTCAAGGCATCAGTATTGAAATGATTAACAAAATGGGGCAAATAATTAGAATCATCATTTAATTTACTATAAAAACAAGGTTAGAGAAACCATCAGCTTTAGAGTTGATGGTTTTTTATTTAAAAAAAATTAAATTTTATTTCACGAAAACGTTATAGTTGATTACTTTTGCACCAAATTTATTAAGCCCCTGAAAATCAATTTAGGAAAAAACGACAACATAACTATTTTACTTTCTTATGAGCAACAACAATTTATATGAAAAAGAGCTTTCTTTTCAAGCGGATAGACGAAAAGCAGGCGTTGAATTTATCAAAATTATTAGTGATTTATGGTACGATAAATCAATTGAATTAATTTTTTTTAGAAATCAGCTGATTGACAGAAACGTTAGTGACATCATGAATTTACATGAATATGCAGGCGAATTTGTTCAAAAACCAATAAATGTTTTTGATACCGTTGAAATTGCTCGAGCTATCTTAAATTTAGATTTACCCCCTGCACGAATTGACATCGGAAAACTAACCTATGAATACCACTTAGAAGATAACAAGTATCACGATGCCAGAGCATTCGTTATAGATAAATTAAAAGGAGCCAAAAATTCACAAGAAATTAAGCCAAAAGATGTAGTGCTTTATGGTTTTGGAAGAATTGGCCGTTTATTGGCTCGTGAAATAATGAGTAAAATTGGGAAAGGTCAACAACTTCGATTAAGAGCTATTGTGACTCGTGATAGAAATGATGCGCAATCACTAGAAAAAAGAGCTTCCTTATTGCGTTACGATTCTGTGCATGGTGATTTTGAAGGTTCAGTTTCGGCAGACGCCGAAAATAATGCATTAATTATCAATGGAACTACAGTACATATTATTACAGCGAATTCACCAGAAGAAATTGATTATACTAAATTTGGAATAGAAGATGCCTTAGTGATTGATAATACGGGGGCCTTTACAACTGAAGAAGCATTAAAACGTCATTTATCATCAAAAGGAGTTGACAAAGTTTTACTAACTGCGCCAGGTAAAGGAGTACCTAATATTGTTTATGGAGTAAATCATAATGATTACAATCCTGATGAAGTGACTATTTTCTCGGCTGCATCTTGTACAACTAATGCAATTACTCCTATTTTAAAAGCAGTTGAAGATACTTTAGGCGTTGTAAAAGGGCATTTAGAAACCATTCACGCCTATACCAATGATCAAAATTTGGTGGATAACATGCACAAAAAATACCGTAGAGGAAGAGCTGCTGCATTAAACATGGTTATTACAGAAACAGGCGCAGGAAGTGCCGTTGCAAAGGCATTGCCTAGTTTAGCTGGAAAATTAACCTCAAATGCTATTCGTGTACCTGTACCCAATGGTTCCTTAGTTGTGCTAAACTTAGAAGTAAACAAAATAACTTCTATTGAAGAGGTAAATAACATAATGAAACATTATGCTCTTGAAGGGGAATTAGTTGAACAAATAAAATATTCTTTAAACAATGAATTAGTTTCCTCGGATATTGTTGGAACTTCAGCTCCATCTATATATGATAGTAATGCTACCATTGTTTCAGGAGATGGAAAAAACATTGTATTATATGTATGGTATGATAATGAATATGGGTATAGTCATCAAGTAATCCGATTGGCAAAATATATTGCAAAAGTGAGAAGATATACTTACTATTAGTAGTAACCAATTCGCGAAATAAAATCAGCTATTATCTTTCACTTAAAGATAATAGCTGATTTTATTTAAATTAATATTTAATTAATTTATTATTCCTTTGTGTTTTGATATATAATAAAATATAAATTAGCAACCTAATATTGAAACCTACTTAATGAAAAAAATAACACTTTTCACTTTACTGATTGTTTTTCAATTTGTTTCAGCTCAGGAAAACAAACTCAAAAACAATTTAATTACTACCTATAAATATGGATACAATGGAATGGAATACATTGTTACCTCAAATAACGAAACAATAATTATAAGTACTTACAACTCTAAAAAAGACATCAAAGATGAAATTGCACAAAAAATCTATGCCTTTTACCGAGATAATACTACCTATAAAACAGGTGACACGTTAACAATTAAAGGAGATGATGCAACCGTTACTGGAAAATATAAAGTAACTAAAAAAGGGAAACTAATAGCAGTCGAATTTTACTATGAAAAAATAGAATGGAATTCAGGATTGACAGAACTCTATAAAAAGAATATTGGATAAATTTAAATTACTATTAAAAAATGCTCAATCTAAATTTTAGGTTGAGCATTTTTTCTTTTACAAGTATTGTAAGAGAAAAAATAAAACATAATTTGTAAGATTAATACAGCATATAAAATTAAATATACGTATTTAATCGATTTTATTTGTTGTTTAATCTAATTAGTAGTAATATTACAGTCCCAAACAGTAACAACGTTCTTACTTTATAACTCATAGATATTTTCCCCAAATCTATCTATAAAACTTAACCTACACTATGAGAAAAATAATATTTATCTTGTTGATGTCTACCTATTGCTCGTTTGCCCAAAACACAAAAAGAGTAGAACATTATAACTATGGAAAAAATGGTATTGACTACATTGCTAAAAGTAATACTGGTAAAACAATCATCATTAGTACTTTCAATTCACGACCCACGATTAAAGATGAAGTGGCGCTGAATGTATTCAATTATTTCAAAGAAAAAGAACCTATAGATGGCTCTAAAATAACAATTGTTGTTAATGCAGCTATCGTAAAAGGAACTTGTAACATCAAGACAAAGGGCAATCAAACCTCTGTAGAGTTTCATTATGAAACTATAGAATGGAATGATGGATTAACAGAAGTCTATACTACTCCTAAATTTAACTCAACTTCAATTGCTAACAATGATGATTAGTTTATTTCTACTATTTAAGTTATATAAAAAAACGCTCCAAAAATGGAGCGTTTAATTTTGTATGCGTATTTTTATCCGTATTAAGCATTACCTGCAGCTGCAATTAAATTCAATGCAGAACCTGCTTTGAACCATCCAATTTGGCTATCATTATAGGTATGATTAACTAAAATATCCTCAACAGCACCATCAATGTGAGTGATTTCAATTGTCAATGGTTTTCCTGGAGCAAAGCTCGTCAAATCAACAAAGTTAAATGTATCGTCTTCTTTAATCTTGTCATAATCCGCTTCGTTAGCAAAAGTTAATGCCAACATCCCTTGTTTTTTCAAATTTGTTTCGTGAATACGAGCAAATGATTTAACCAAAACTGCCTTCACACCCAAGAAACGAGGTTCCATAGCAGCGTGTTCACGAGAAGACCCTTCGCCATAGTTTTGATCACCAACCACAATTGAAGGAACACCAGCAGCTTTATAGGCTCTCGCCACTGCAGGGACAGTTCCATAGTCTCCAGTTAACTGATTTTTCACTTTGTTTGCTTCTTGATTGAAAGCATTCACGGCACCAATCAACATATTATTTGAGATATTATCTAAATGCCCGCGGAAACGCAACCAAGGTCCAGCCATAGAAATATGGTCAGTAGTACATTTTCCAAAGGCTTTAATTAACAATTTCACACCGGTATAATTTTTTCCATTCCAAGCATCAAATGGTGCTAACAATTGTAATCGGTCCGAAGTTTCACTTACTAAAATTTGAACACCTGAACCATCAGCCGCAGGAGCTTGGAAACCATTATCATCGACAGCAAAACCTCTAGTTGGCAATTCGTCACCGTGAGGAGGAGTAAATTTAACAGCTTCTCCATTATCGTTCAACAACGAATCTGTCAAAGGATTAAAAGACAAATCTCCAGAAATTGCTAATGCAGCAACCATTTCAGGTGAAGTTACAAAAGCATGTGTATTTGGATTTCCATCTGCACGTTTAGAGAAATTTCTGTTGAAGGAGTGAACAATAGTGTTTTTTTCACCTTTATCGGCTCCTTCTCTATCCCATTGACCAATACATGGTCCACAAGCATTTGTGAAAACTTTAGTTCCCATTTTTTCGAAAGTAGCAATAATCCCATCTCTTTCAATAGTATACCGAACTTGTTCAGAACCTGGATTGATTCCGAATTCAGCTTTTGGAGTTATTCCGTGAGCTACCGCTTGTTCGACAATAGATGCCGCACGAGCCATATCTTCATAGGAAGAGTTAGTACAAGATCCTATTAATCCCCACTCTACTTTTAGAGGCCACCCATTTTTAGCAGCTTCCTCTTTCATTTTAGAAACTGGGGTTCCTCTATCTGGAGTAAATGGTCCATTAATATAAGGTTCTAATTCTGATAAGTTAATTTCAATCAATTGATCAAAATAGTGCTCTGGATTAGCATATACCTCTTCATCCCCGGTTAAATATTTTGACACTTTATCAGCAGCAGTAACTACATCTTGCCGTCCAGTAGAAGCTAAATACCTTCTCATTGAATCATCATATCCAAATGTAGAAGTGGTAGCACCAATTTCAGCACCCATATTACAGATTGTTCCTTTACCTGTGCAAGACATATTTAATGCTCCTTCTCCAAAATATTCAACAATGGCACCGGTACCCCCTTTTACTGTAAGAATGTCCGCAACTCTTAAAATTACATCTTTAGGTGCAGTCCAGCCATTTAACTTTCCTGTTAATTTAACCCCTATAAGTTTTGGAAATTTTAATTCCCAAGCCATTCCAGACATAACATCAACAGCATCTGCTCCTCCTACTCCAATTGCCAACATACCCAATCCTCCAGCATTTACAGTATGTGAATCAGTTCCAATCATCATTCCTCCCGGAAACGCATAATTTTCTAATACAACTTGATGAATAATTCCTGCTCCTGGTTTCCAAAACCCAATTCCATATTTATTGGAAACAGACGAAAGAAAATCAAAAACTTCTTTCGATTGTGAATTAGCAACAGCTAAATCAGTTTTAGCACCAACTTTGGCTTGTATTAAGTGGTCACAATGTACTGTGGTCGGTACCGCAACAGTTTTTTTACCAGCATGCATAAATTGTAATAAAGCCATTTGAGCCGTTGCATCTTGGCAGGCCACTCTATCGGGTGCGAAGTCAACATAATCAACCCCACGTTTGAACACACTTGAAGGCATGCCGTCCCAAAGATGTGTATATAAAATCTTTTCAGTTAATGTAAGTGGACGACCTACTAACTCGCGTGCTTTATCAACACGAGCTGCCATAGACGCATACACTTTTTCAATCATTTCTATATCAAAAGCCATAATTAAATAGGTTTACTTGTTTGCAGAGCAAATTTACGAAATCGACTTACTATTAAAAAATTTTTAATCAAATAAGTTCTTTGTTTTGAAGAATTTGCGAAATACGAATTTTAAACATCTAATTTTTATTAAAATCATATTTAAAAAGATGAAAAATAAGAATTACCTATTTTTAACTTAATTTATTGTATGTTTTATATAGGATGAACATAGTAGCAAACATGATATAACAAAAAAACAGTAGCAAATAAAGGCTATGGAAAAAATTGCTAACTACCTATAGAATTTCAATTATCAAAACCCACAACAATGTGACGATAGGAACGTTTTACTATTTAAATAATTCTAATTAAAGAGGAACATAAAACAATAAGAATACAAGCAACTCAAATCTAATTCAAAAAAAACAGATTATTTTCTACATCTTGATTATCAAACATGTAAAAATTGTATTTTTGAAAAAAATAATAATATGCACAAATCAAAGATATTTAAAATAATAGGAATAGTCACTTTGGTTGCAATACTAGTTGCTGCTGTTATTTATTCACAACTGACCAATAGACATAAGGCCATTGTAAAAACTTTCTTATTATATAAAACGGGTATTATAGATAACCAATGGGTCATTCAAGATAAATCATATCATTACCAAATGATTTCACCCGACTTTTATATTGATGGTATTTATAAATCTATGGAAGGACCTAAATCATCCAATTTCATCCAATTATCTCAAGACTCGACTTTGCTTTGGATTACGGGTTTTCATGTAAAAGCATTAGATTCTAAAACAAAAAATACAATTTCTAATGATTTTGTTTGTCACACAAATATCGATTTCAATGATGTGAAATATTATAGTAATTTTCATCTTGATACTAGAATTGGCAAGCAATATCCAAGACTTACTTCCTTATCCCATGGTTTTGAAAATTTTGTTTTCCCGAAAGGTTATGGTATTCCTATGAAAGGAAATGATTTATTATATATCACAACCGAATCGTTAAATCACAATATACCAAATGCAAATTTCTTAGTCAAGCATGAAGTTACAATTGATTATTCCAAAAAGAATTACGAGCGCATAAAACCATTAATGAGTAGAACCGTTTTTATTGAATTGCCCTATGACAAAAATGACCCATTCAAAAGTCCTATTGATCCGGGAAAAGATTATTGCATTCCTGTGGAGACCAAAAACCATAGTTATACCGATTCAAAAGGCAACACCTTATCGGGACATTGGGTAATTCCTATCGGAAAGAACACCTATAGAAGTTCAATCAATGAACAATTACAAATCATAGACAGCTTACAATTAAATGCTGCTGCCATTCATGTCCATCCCTTTGCCACAAAAATTACGTTACTGGATAAATCAACCAATACACCAATATTTACCAGTACAATTACTAATCATAAAAATAAAATTGGATTAACGAAAATGGACAGCTACTGCTCTGGGAAAGGAGTATATTTATATAAAAATCATAACTACGAATTGGTATTGGAAGTAAATAATACATCCAAAACTAAACAGGACATGATGGGAAGTATGTTTCTTTTCTTTTACGACAAAGAATTAGATTCTTTTCTAAACAAAAAATCCCCGGACCATAAATAGCCGGGAGATTTTTAATATCATTTGTAATATCATTATATTACATTAATTTATCAATAATCATTTCTTCTGTAATTCCTTCAGCATCTGCTTTATAATTCTTAATTATTCTATGACGAAGAATTCCTGTGGCCACAGCTTTTACATCTTCAATATCTGGAGAGAATTTTCCATTAAAAGCAGCATTGGCTTTGGCTGCCAATATTAAGTTTTGTGAAGCTCTTGGTCCTGCCCCCCAATCCAAATAATTAT
>CAIRMK010000315.1 GCA_903879645.1 uncultured Bacteroidota bacterium | reverse complement strand
GGCAAGCATAATTTTATTTTTCTCAAAAATAACAGAATAATGTTAAATTTACACAAAATATTTGAGATGAAAAAACGTCTTTATACATTTATTTTCTACAAGATATTAGGTTGGAAGTTAATTGGCACCTTAGACCCAAGTTTAAAAAAATGTGTTGTTATAGTAATTCCTCATACCAGCAACTTAGATTTTTTTATTGCACTATTGGTTAGGGGAATTGTAAATGTGGAAATCAATTTTGTGGGTAAAAAAGAGTTATTTGTTTTTCCTTTTGGTTATTATTTTAGAGCCGTTGGGGGTGCTCCACTAGATAGAAGTGGTGGTAAAAATAATGTCGATGCAACGGCAGAGGTTTTTGCAAAGCGCGAAACATTCCGCCTGTCATTATCGCCGGAAGGGACTCGTAAAAAAGTAACAGAATTAAGGACAGGATTTTATTACATTGCCCTTAAAGCCAATGTTCCTATTGTTCCCGTTGCTTTTGATTATGGGAAAAAAGAAGTTGTAATTGGAAATCCAGTGACAGTTACGGGTAATTATGAAGAAGATATGAAATTAATTCTTCCTATATATAAAGGAGTAAAAGGTAAAATCCCTGAGAGAGGATTTCAAGTTTAAAAATAGTATAATGGATTATATAGAATTACATAAAGAGTACAAGGCGAATTCACTTTTTGGACGGTATATCACGTTAAAAGATATTGAGCCATTGTTAGAAAAACTTCCGACAGAAATTATTGGTCATTCCGTCTTAGGAAAACCAATTTATAAATATACTATTGGAACAGGAACCACCAAAGTTTTTATGTGGTCTCAAATGCATGGTAACGAAAGCACAACGACAAAAGCTTTGTTTGATGTATTAAATATGATTCATTCGAATAATGAAATAGGAGCGAGGTTACTGAAAGAATTCACTTTTTGTATTCTTCCTATGGTCAATCCTGATGGGGCCGAATTGTACACTCGAGAAAATGCCAATAAAGTAGATTTGAATCGAGATTCTGTTGATGTATCACAACCTGAAAGTCAATTGTTAAGAAAAGTCTTTGATGACTTTAAACCGCATTTTTGCTTTAATCTACACGATCAGCGTACTATTTTTGGTGCGGGCGATGCTGGAAATGTAGCAACAGTTTCTTTTCTAGCGCCATCATTTAATGAAAATCGCGATAGCAATGCTATTCGATCCAAAGCAATGAACGTAATTGTAGCGATGAATGATGAATTACAAAAACACATTCCCAATCAAGTAGGAAGGTTTGATGATGGATTTAATATCAATTGTATTGGAGACATGTTTACTTTTTTGAATGTCCCAACAATTTTATTTGAGGCAGGTCATTTTCAAGAGGATTATTACAGAGAATATACTCGAAAAATGATCTTTATTGCATTAATTTCTGGATTGAAACATATTTACGAAAACGATGTAGTTGATATCAAAAACGCACTTTATTTACAAATTCCGCAAAATAAAGTCGTTTTTTATGATTTTATTTATAAAAATGTTAAAATAAATTATGATGGTAAAGAAAAAATAACGAATTTTGCTGCACAATACAAGGAAGAACTTATTGATGGAAAAATCCAATTTAATGTTTATATAGCTGAAATTGGGGAATTGAAAGGGAAATTTGGTCATTTTCAATACAATGCGCATAAAATGTTGTATAAAGATGAAAGTGATGGAATTCCTAAAATAAATCAAAAAGCTAACTTTTGTTTAGGAAAAGACATCAAATTTGTTAATGGAATAAAAAAGTAGCAAGTTTTTAATTTTTTTAAAGCAAATTGTATTATTTTTAATTTTATAAAATAACAACAACAGCAACAACAATATAAAAATTATTAATTATGAGTAAATTTCGTTTAGATGAGGTAGACCACCTTATTCTTGATATGTTGATAGACAATACAAGAATCCCCTTTACAGATATAGCAAAAAAATTATTAATCTCTGCAGGAACAGTGCATGTAAGAGTTAAAAAAATGGAGGACGCCGGTATTGTAACAGGTTCTTCATTAACTTTAGATTATGAAAAATTAGGTTATTCTTTTATTGCTTATGTAGGAGTTTTTCTTAATAATACTTCTCAAACAAAATTTGTATTAGAAAGAATAAACGAAATTCCATTTGTAACAGTTGCTCATGTAACAACAGGTAAGTTCAATATTTTCTGTAAAATTCGTGCAAAAGACACAAAACATGCTAAAGATGTAATTTTCATGATTGATGATATCGAAGGTGTTTACAGAACTGAAACAATGATTTCACTAGAAGAAAGCATTAATGACAAAAAACGTCTGATGCATACTATTTTCAAAGACATTTAATTTTCAAATTAGAAAATGTTTTATAATTTAAACCTCAAGTTTTTCGCTTGAGGTTTTTTTGTATCTTTAAATTTCAATTTATTTCTATGTATACACTTCCTAAAATTGAACGTTTCAATCAAAATGTTTTGTCTAAATACCATATTTACAATAGTGTATTTATCACCTTGCCGTTTGATGCCATTGATAATACAGGAGTTTTATTACCATTATTTTCCGAAGTTTGCGATTCAGGGTACAAGAACAATCTAACACCCATTGAAATTGTAAATTCTTTTTCACAAAAGTATTTGGATAACGTTTCTGAAGAAGAGAAAATAAGCTTGATGTTTCGATTTATTCAATATGTAGAACGCCAAATTGTACTTTTTGATGCCATTGAAGATGCCGCTTTCCCAGTAGTAAATAATATGGAAGGTAAAGGTTCGCTACGTGATGTGGAAGAACTAGCCGATACAAAAGAATTGAAAGAGGAACTCACTACTTTTTTAGATGATTTCAAAGTAAGAACAGTTTTAACGGCCCATCCAACACAATTCTATCCAGGTGCTGTTTTAGG
>CAIRMK010000314.1 GCA_903879645.1 uncultured Bacteroidota bacterium | reverse complement strand
ATCGTACTCCAAGACGTGTTTCTATTCGCAGATACTATTCACAATAATATTACTTTAAATAATTTGGCTATTACTCGTGAAGAAGTTGTTGCTGCTGCCCAGAAAATTGGTATACACGAATTCATTATGAGTTTACCTAACGGGTATGACTATGATGTAAAAGAACGGGGTGTCATGCTATCTTCAGGACAACGTCAATTGATTGCCTTTTTGCGAGCTTATGTAAGTAATCCTAGTATTCTTATTTTGGATGAAGCCACTTCTTCTATAGATACCTATTCTGAAGAATTGATTCAACGAGCTACTGAAACCATAACACAAGGCAGAACTTCTATAGTAATTGCACACCGCCTAGCTACTATTGTCAATGCCGATAAAATTATCGTGATGGATCAAGGGCAGATTGTAGAAGCGGGTTCTCACCAAGAATTACTCTATAAAGAGGATGGCTACTACAAGAAATTGTACGACTCACAGTTTTCAGTGGAATTGTAATCAGGTCAAGCACAGCCTTTCTTTTATTATTATCCCTGTTTTTTAAGCCTAAAACTACATTCAAAAAAGCATTCAATAGTAGTTTACTACTATGTTCAAAAGCCAAAAAACTTTTAAAGTCTTAAATCCTTAAACTAATAAACTTTTTTCTAAATTTGCAATCGCAATTAAATTAGAAAATCATATGAAAAATGACACAAGCGAAAGCGACTGCATTTTTTTCAAATAATAAATAACTTAAGAAAAATGAAATACGATATTATTGTTTTAGGAAGTGGTCCAGGCGGTTATGTTACGGCAATCCGTGCTTCACAGTTGGGTTTTAAAGTAGCAGTTATTGAAAAAGAAAACTTAGGAGGTATTTGCCTTAATTGGGGATGTATTCCAACTAAAGCACTTTTAAAATCGGCTCAAGTTTTTGATTACCTAAAACATGCTTCTGATTATGGATTGACAATTAAGGAATTTGATAAAGACTTTTCAGCAGTGGTAAAACGTTCTAGAGACGTGGCTGATGGAATGAGCAAAGGTGTTCAATTCTTGATGAAGAAAAACAAAATTGATGTTATTGATGGTTTTGGTAAAATCAAGCTTGGTAAAAAAGTGGATGTTACTGATAAAGACGGAAAAGTAACTGAATATGCTGCGGATCATATTATAATTGCTACGGGAGCTCGTTCTCGTGAGTTGCCAAACTTGCCACAAGATGGTGTAAAAGTAATTGGCTACAGACAAGCTATGACGTTACCTACACAACCTAAAAAACTTATCGTGGTAGGGTCGGGTGCTATTGGAGTAGAGTTTGCTCACTTCTATAACGCTATGGGAACAGAAGTAACCATTGTAGAATTCATGCCTAACATTGTTCCTGTTGAAGACGAGGATATCTCGAAACAAATGGAGCGTTCAATGAAAAAAGCAGGTATTAGCATCATGACTAATGCTTCTGTAGAGCGTATTGATACTTCGGGTGCAGGTGTAAAAGCCTATGTAAAAACGGCTAAAGGTGAAGAAGTTTTAGAAGCAGATGTATTGCTATCAGCGGTGGGTATTAAAACAAATATTGAAAATATAGGTTTGGAAGAAGTAGGTATTGCAACAGATAGAGACAAAATCTTAGTCAATGCTTACAACCAAACTAATGTTCCTGGGTATTATGCTATTGGTGATGTGACACCAGGTCAAGCTTTGGCTCACGTGGCTTCGGCTGAAGGGATTAACTGTGTAGAAAAAATTGCAGGTTTGCATGTAGAACCAATTGATTACGGAAACGTACCGGGTTGTACGTATGCTACACCTGAGATTGCTTCAGTGGGTATGACGGAGAAACAAGCGAAAGAAAAAGGATACGAGTTAAAAATTGGTAAATTCCCATTCTCAGCTTCTGGAAAAGCGAAAGCTTCTGGAACGCCTGATGGTTTTGTAAAAGTAATTTTTGATGCTAAATATGGTGAATGGTTAGGTTGTCACATGATTGGTGCTGGTGTTACGGATATGATTGCTGAGGCAGTGGTAGCCCGTAAATTAGAAACAACAGGACACGAAATCTTAAAAGCGATTCACCCACACCCTACTATGAGTGAGGCCGTGATGGAAGCGGTAGCTGATGCTTATGGTGAAGTGATTCATTTGTAGTATTGAAAGAATAGAGTATAAAAAGAGAGAGAGAATAGAGAACTCCGTCTTGTTTTCACAAGACGGAGTTTTTGTTTGTAAAAAATCACGCCACTTTTACTATCCTTTTCATCGTAATTGTTGATAAAGAGACTCAAATTAAAAAGGAATCTAATTTGAACATATATAAAGTTAGTATTTGTAAGAGAAAAAGTTCTGATACATTTCAATTTAGAATGTTGATAAATAAAGGTAAAACAAAAGTTAATTTATAGTAATTTTATAACATCTTTAAACCCTTACATCATGAAACAAAAAAAGATTATTCCACTCTTGTTTGTATTGATAGGTTCTTTGCATCTGTATGCTCAAGAAGCCGTTGCAACCACAGGAGGTAACGCTACCGGAAGTTCCGGTTCGGTAAGTTATACTGTTGGTCAAGTTGCCTATAATACACCAACAGGAAGTACAGGCTCTGTAGCGCAAGGAGTGCAACAACCGTTTGAAATTTTTACGCTAATGGGAGCTGAATTTTCAAATATTACAGTAAATGCAGTAGCTTATCCTAATCCTACCCATAGCACACTTACTATTGCAATTACCAATTATAGTTTAGAATCTATGAAGTATCAATTAATTGATATCATGGGAAGAGCTATGATGGAAAATAGTATTAGTGAGCCTGAAACATTGCTGAATATGGACAGTCTGCCCGCAGCAACCTACCTCTTAAAGTTGATTGACAACAATAGAGAAATTAAAACATTCAAAATTATAAAAAACTAAACCCATGAAAAAACTATTACCGTTATTAGCTATTGCAATGACTACTATAGCCATGGCACAGGCACCTCAAAAAATGAGTTATCAAGCTGTAATTAGAAATGCTAGTAATACGCTGATTGCAAATAGCAATATTGGAATGCGAATTAGCATACTTCAAGGTTCGGCCTCTGGAACCGCAGTGTATACAGAAACGCAAACTACTACTACCAATGCCAACGGATTGGCAACTATTGAGATTGGCGGAGGAACGGTGGTTAGCGGTACATTCTCGGCTATCAACTGGGGTGGTTCTAGCTATTATATCAAAACCGAAACCGATCCAACGGGAGGTACTAACTATACTATTGTTGGTACAAGTCAATTGTTGAGTGTTCCTTATGCGCTTTATGCAGGCAGTAGTGCCTCTAGTGGTGGAACTAATTGGTCTACCACCGGAAATGCCGGCACGACTGCTGCTTCAAATTTTATTGGAACTACGGATAATAATGATGTTGTTTTTAAAAGAAATAATATACAAGTTGGAAAGCTAAATGATAATAATCTTTCTTTGGGATCCAATGCGTTGAATAATTCCTCTTTAACTGGAATTAAGAATATAGGAATAGGCAATAATTCTCTTTTAAATAACACCACAGCTAGCTATAATACTGCCGTTGGAGATAGTAGTTTATATTCTAATACCACAGGAGGATATAATTTAGGTTTGGGAGCAAAATCTTTATATTCTAATACCACAGGTTCATATAATATTGCTGCGGGTCATCAAACTTTATTTAATAATACGACAGGAATAGGAAATGCAGCTTTTGGAGAATTAGCATTAACTGCAAATACTACAGGATATTATAATACCGCAACGGGTACTTTTAGTTTATTTAGTAATACCACTGGAAGTTATAATACTGCTTCTGGTTATAAAAGTTTAGTTTACAATACAACTGGAGACAATAGCTCTGCTTTTGGAAGCTACTCCTTGTTTAATAACACAACAGGGATTGAAAATACAGCAATGGGATTCAATTCTTTGTTAACCAACACAACAGGTCAGGGTAATACAGCTGTAGGCAATAATGCACTTAGCAGCAATACAACCGCTTCCTATAACACTGCTATTGGAGATAATAGTTTAAATTCTAATACAACTGGATCTGAGAACACGGCAGTTGGGGATAGTAGTTTATATTCTAATACTACAGGTGGAAATAATATTGGATTAGGTTTTCAAACATTATACAACAATACCACTGGAGGATTAAATATAGCTATTGGTGATAATGCATTGTATTATAATACTACAGGAAATGGAAATGCTGCTTTTGGAGTAACTGCATTAAATAGAAACACCTTAGGTAGTTATAATACCGCAACAGGACCTTATAGTTTATATAATAATACTACAGGAAATTATAATACCGCTTCAGGATATTACAGTTTAGCTTATAATACAACGGGGAATAATACTGCTGCTTTTGGAAGCTATTCATTGTATCATAATACTGCTGGAGTTGAAAATACAGCCGTTGGTTATAATTCATTATACACTAATACTTCGGGTTTTTACAATACAGCACTAGGAGGAGATAGTTTATATAATAATACGACTGGTTATTATAATACTGCTCTTGGATCTGTAGCATTGTATAGCAATACAACAGGAACTTATAATACTTCTGCTGGTACCTCTGCAATGACTGATAATACTACAGGAAGCTATTCTTCTGCTTTTGGAAGCTTTTCATTATATAGTAATACAACAGGGAATGAAAATACCGCTATGGGTTATAATTCATTATATGCTAATACAACCGGTATTGACAATACAGCACAAGGTTCAAATAGTTTAAATAGTAATACTACAGGAAGCTATAACTCTGCCGTTGGGTCTAATGCTTTGAAAGTTAATACTACAGGAACATCCAATACAGCAACAGGTGTTGATGCGATGCTAAACAACACTACCGGCGGTAACTCTACGGCTAGTGGTGTAAATGCATTATATTCCAATACTACAGGAAATAATCATACGGCTATTGGGGTATATGCCTTGTATAACAATACTACAGGAACTGAAAGTACCGCATTAGGATATTCAGCATTGTCTGCAAATACAACAGGGAATAGTAATACTGCTATTGGTAATAATTCATTATCAGCTAATACAACAGGAACGTATAATACCGCTATTGGTTATAATGCCAACACCACTTCAACTACCTTTGATAACACTTTAGCATTAGGACAGTATGCTGTGGTTACTGCTTCTAATCAAGCTCGAATAGGAAATTATACTACTTCAAGTATTGGTGGGCAAGTGGGTTGGACAACCGTATCTGACAAACGATTTAAGACAGATATCCAAGAAACTGTTCCGGGTTTGTCGTTTATTATGAAATTACGTCCCGTTACTTATCATATAGACAAAGCCGCTATGAAAAGTTATTTAAAATCTAAAATGCCTGATTTTGAATCTAATTCTAATAGTATATTACAAACTGGATTTATAGCTCAAGAAGTAGAACAAGCAGCCAAAGAATCTAACTATGATTTTAGTGGTGTTGATAAACCTAAAAACGATAATGATTTCTACGGTTTGCGTTATGCTGAGTTTGTAGTACCGATGGTAAAAGCAATGCAGGAGCAACAAAAAACAATTGAAGAACAAAAAGCTAAAATAGAATCTTTAGAAAATAGATTAAAAGCAATTGAAGAGAAACTTAATAAATAGTTTAATTAAAAAATTGAATATCTATAAATCCGTCTTGTGAAAGTAAGGCGGATTTTTTTGTTGTCCTTACTATTATATTTAGGATTTAAAATTATATTTGTATAGCTATATTAGGGTTTATTTATTAATCTGTGTAGTTATTTTGAACGGGCCAGACCATCCCAACGCTGTTTTATACACCCAATTATTTGCATTAAAACATAAAAACCACGCCTTATGGAATGGTGCTTTTGGGGGTACGATGGTACGTATCTACAACGACAAAATTGATAAAATCATTTCATTTTCTAGAGAAAAAGACAACGATAAAGTGATTCCGATTTTGAATTTTAGCAACGACGAAGTCACTGTAAATCTCGATTCTAAATATGAAAAAGGAACTTATAAAGACCTCTTTTCTGGACAAGAATATTCACTAAAAGGAGATGACATTTTGACCTTACAACCTTGGGGTTATTTGGTTTTAGTAAAGTAGTTATCATGAACAAAACCAGTACGATAACCGACTACATTGCAAGCTTTCCAAAAGATACGCAATTGCTATTGGAACAAATGCGTTCCACCATCAAAACAGCAGCTCCTGAAGCCGAAGAAAGCATCAGCTACGGCATGCCTGCCTATAAATTATTCCAGAAACCCTTAGTGTATTTTGCGGGCTATAAAAACCATATTGGATTTTACGCCACGCCAACAGGCCATAGTGAATTCCATGAAGAATTATCGAAATACAAACAAGGAAAAGGATCTGTGCAATTTCCAATAGACCAACCTTTACCGATAGCGTTGATAACGCGAATAGTTCAATTTAAAGTAGCAGAAAACAAAAGGAAAGCTAGTAAAACATAGAGCAGACCACTGAATACTGACCACTGACCACTGACTAAACCCCTTTCAACCCATCAATCAAAGCATCAATATCTTCTTTGGTATTGTAATGACTGAAGGAGATGCGCAGACTTGGTTTCTTCAAATCTTCCTCAGCAAGGATTTCTGCCAAAACGTGAGAAGGCTTTACACTTCCGCTTTGGCAAGCGCTTCCGCGAGAAACTGCAATTCCTTTCATATCCAAGTTGAACAAAATCATAGCGGTTTTGTCTTCCGAAAAAGGCAATAACACATTCAGAATATTATAAAACGTATCCGTTCCATTCACTTTAACCTCAGGGAAATTAGCTTTCAATTGCGCTTCACAATAGGTTTTCAATTCCGCAATTTCTGCTCTTTCTGAATCCAAAAGCTCATGGGATAATTCCAACGCTTTTGCCATTCCCGCCACTTGATGGATCGCTTCTGTTCCGGCGCGAAGTCCCTTTTCTTGCTCACCACCAAAAAGAAGCGGTTGCAATACAATGCCCTTTTTCACATAAGCAAAACCAGCACCTTTAGGCCCATGAAACTTATGAGCACTCGCTACTATAAAATCAACTGGGAGTTCATGTAAATTCATTTCCGTTTTTCCCACCGACTGCACCGTATCACAATGAAATAAGGCATGGTATTGATGGCAAATCCTACCTGTCTTTTCGATATCCAAAACAGTACCTATTTCATTATTCACATGCATGAGCGTGACTAAAGTTTTTCCTTCCTTAGCAAGCAAATCGACCAAATGCGTCATATCTATGGCGCCAGTAGGAAGTATATTCACAAAATCAACCGCAATATTGTACTTGCTTTGCAAATGCTTAACCGTGTACAAAGTCGCATGATGTTCCATCTTACTCGTAATGATGCGTTGCACTTGTAAGTCCTTTACCGCGCTTTTAAGAATCCAATTGGTAGCCTCGGTAGCATTTGAAGTAAAAATAATTTCCTGCGCATTACAACCCATCCATTTAGCAATTGACTTTCTGGACGTTTCCAAAACTGTTTTGGCACTTCGACCAAAGCTATGCGTTGAAGAGGGATTTCCAAAATCATTTTGAAGCACCTGCATCATTTCAGCAATCACTTCTTGACGAAGTGGCGTAGTGGCTGCGTTATCGAGATATATCTTTTTCATGGTAAATTTTGAACGGCAAAGTTAAAATTTCAGAGGCTATTATTTGGTGTTTTGCTTAAAATAAATTTCGGTAGCACCCGATCCGTATTTTTGATAATTGGCATCTTGGAACGAAATATTATCATAATTCTTCAACATAAAATCGAGTTCTGCTTTCAAAACACCTTCACCCACACCGTGTATAAAAACGATTTTTGGAATGCGATTTTTGATCGCAAATTCGATGTGTCTTTTGGCCGTTTCAGTTTGAATAGTGAGGATGTCAAAGTTGTTCATTCCGCGAGGATTTTTCACTAATTTTTCAATGTGCAAATCAAATTCAGGAACACCTCTTTCTATTTTATCCGACTTAAAAACAGGTGCGTTTTGCTTTTTCGAAGGTTGTTTATCACTATTTATCTTATCTAATGTATCGCTTTTCTTAATAGAACTCAATTCATTGGTATTGTTTATTTTAATCAATTCATTGACAAAATAAGTCATTGGAAAACCATAGACAGTTTCGAT
>CAIRMK010000313.1 GCA_903879645.1 uncultured Bacteroidota bacterium | reverse complement strand
CCGCAGTGCACCGCGGATATGTCGGGGATATGTCGGGGATATGTCGGGAGTATCTCGGGAATATCTTTTGGATATTTATTGTGACTATTCAATTAAAAAGGTAAAAGTTTGTTAGATTTGTATTTTATTAAAACATGAATAAACAAATCCAACTTCAAGATTTAGGAAATAAAGATTATAAAGCTACTTGGGATTATCAGGAAGAATTGTTTAAAGGAATTGTTGACATCAAAATCCAAAATCGAAATTCTGACTCCCAACTTCCTACTCCCAACTTCCTGCTTTTTGTAGAGCATCCCCATGTTTATACACTAGGTAAAAGTGGAGATATTTCAAATTTGCTTTTGTCTGAAAAACAACTTGAGAGAAAAGGAGCTACTTTTTATAAAATAAATAGAGGAGGTGATATTACCTATCACGGTCCTGGTCAAATTGTAGGGTATCCCATTCTAGATTTAGAAAATTTCTTTACGGATATTCATAAATATTTACGTTTTCTTGAAGAGGTAATTATTCTCACTTTAGCAGAATATAATATAATAGGAGTAAGGAGTGAGGGTGAAACAGGAGTTTGGCTAGATGCGGGAACTCCATTTGCTCGTAAAATTTGTGCTATGGGAGTTCGTGCTTCTCGTTGGGTAACCATGCATGGCTTTGCTTTGAACGTAAATGCTAATTTAGGCTATTTTGACAATATTATTCCTTGCGGCATAAAAGGAAAAGCAGTAACTTCATTGCATGTTGAACTTGGGGTTGAAAAAGTTGACGAAGAAGAAGTGAAAGATAAAATTTTAAAGCATTTTTCAGACTTGTTTCAATCTGCTTTTGTTTAAAATTATTACAAATCCAATTTTAATTGTTCTGGCAATAATCTAAAGGTCATTCGATGGTATTTAGTGGTACCATATTTTCTAATTGCTTCTCTGTGTTCTTTTGTTGGATAGCCTTTGTTTTGTTTCCAATTGTACATTGGAAATTCTTCATGTATTTTGTCCATATATTGATCACGATATGTTTTTGCTAAAACTGATGCAGCAGCAATGCTCATATATTTGGAATCACCTTTGATAATTGTACTATAGGGTATGTTTTTGATTGGTTTAAATCTATTTCCGTCCACTATAATGTATAAAGGTGTAGGATTTAACTTCACAATAGATTCCTGCATTGCTTTGATTGAAGCATTTAAAATATTTATTTCGTCAATTATTTTTGGCTCGAGATGAGTGACTGCAAAAGAAATTGACTTTTCTTCAATGATTGGCTTTAGTTTTTCTCTTACTTTCTCAGATAATTGTTTAGAATCATTAAGTAAATCTAGTTTGAAATCTTCGGGAAGTATTATTGCTGCTGCTGTAACAGGTCCAGCTAAACAACCTCTACCCGCTTCATCAGTACCACACTCAAATTCAACTTCTGAATATCTTAAATTTAACATAAAATTAATTTTGATAAAAGTATAAATTTTAACGCAACCATTTGTGTTTTTAAGCATCTATCTTGTGAGTTGCAACCTCAGCGTTAATAAACCTCCGGAAAATTTTAACAAAAATAAAAAGTAATATTCCGAGGTATTATTTGTTTATTTAAGAAATTATTAAGAAGTTTGCGGAATAACTAACTCAAATAAATTTAATATGAGATCGAAGTTCAAATGGATTTTTACGCTTTTAATAGCGTTATCAATGCAGTTTTCGTTTGCACAAGAGAAAACTGTAACAGGTACGGTTACTGATGGTAAACTACCTTTACCGGCTGCCAATGTTGTTATTAAAGGCACAAAGGGCGGTGTTTCAGCGGATATGGATGGTAAATTTACCATTAAAGCAAAGCAAGGTGATGTGCTTGTTGTATCGTATACGGGTTATGAAACAAAAACTATTACTGTTGGTGCTACTAGCAGTTATAAAGTTGCCTTGAATGAGGTAGCTAAAACACTTGATGATGTTCTTGTAACGGGAGCTATGGGTATCAAAAGAAATAAAGATGCTGTTGTTTCTAGTAGTCAGGTAGTTAAAGCTAAAGAAATTACTCAAGCAGCTAATCCTAACGTGATTCAATCATTGGTAGGAAAGGTTTCTGGTTTGCAAATTAACACTACTAGTAATGGTGTGAACGCTGAATCATCTGTTGTTTTAAGAGGTTCACGTTCTATTACTGGTAATAACCAAGCTTTAGTTGTTATAGATAATTCTATTTCATCTCTTTCTGTTTTAGCAACAATACCGCCTGAAAATATTGAAAACGTTAACGTGATCAAGGGACAACAGGGTGGTGCTTTGTATGGAGAACAAGGTTCTAATGGTGTAATTGTGGTTACTACTAAAAAAGGAACTAAAGGTGGTAAAATTGAAGTTACTGTGAATTCTTCTGTAGATTTTCAATCTTTATCATTTTTGCCAAAAAGACAAGAGCAATATGGTCAAGGTTGGGGGTATGGATATGGAACATTTAATTTCCCAAATGCGTCTGATCCAAGAAATAATAATGCGCAGTTTGAGCCGTTTGAGAATGGTGCTTGGGGTCCTGCTTTTAATGATCCTGCATGGGCTAATACAACTGTTCCAGTTGGTTTGCCACAAGCAAATGGACAATTTCTTACTACTACTTGGAATTCAAAAGGTTATGATAATATTAAAGCTTTTTATAAAACAGGAGCTATTTATCAAAATGGTGTTAGTGTAAATATGGGGTCTGAAGATGGTTATTTGTTGTTTAGCTACAATAATAATACTTCAAACTTTATTGTTGATGGAGATCAATCAAAGAAAAATAGTTTCTTGCTTAAAGCAGGTAAAAAAATTAAAAAATTCAGTATTGATGGAAGTTTTACATACATTAATCAAAATACATCGCAAACAAGTGGAGATTTATTGTTTGATTTGATGCAGACACCAACTAATGTTGATGTTAGTGCTTTTGCTAATTCTGCTCACGAAAATAGCTGGTCTGTTTATTATAAAAACCCATTTGCTTTAGCAAAACAAATTCGTTACGATGATAAATCGGATATGGTTGTTGCTAATTTAGGAGCTAATTATGAGTTTTCAAAGCATTTGTCTTTGACTTATAATGGAAATTTATTTAATCAATTTACAAGTTCTACTTCGCATGATGATGGTTATAACATAGGTAGCTATACCTATAATTTTGCTCCTTATAGCGATTCTGCTTTTGATGGTGGTACTTATAATGATTTATCTGGAGGGTCTGGTTTTAATGCTGGATCATATTATGCAACCACGTCATTTTTGAGAAAAATTTATAGTGATGTTTTGTTTAATTTTAATTATGACCTTACTAAAAATCTTGGGTTGAAAGCTAATTATGGATTTAACGTACAAGATTCTCATTATGAAATTCTTCAAGAAGGGGGTACAGGTTTAGATGCTCCCGGTTTCTATAATATTACAAATGTATTGACTCCAGCTGCTCCATCATCTTTGTCTAATTATATTATTAATAGTAGAAGAGTTGCAACATTTGCAAATGTTGATTTGGATTATAAACACTATTTATTTTTGAATGCTACTTCTAGATACGAAAAAGCTTCTACAGTTACAAATGCTTTCTTTTATCCAAGTGTTGGTGTTTCTTTTATTCCAACTAAAGCTTTTGAAAGCATCAAAGGCGATGTATTGGATTATATGAAATTATCTGCGAGTTGGGTAAAAACTGGAAATGCTACTCCAGTAGCAGCATATAGAACTAATATTTTAGGTGTGATTTCTCCAGGATTTCCTTTTGGAGATGTAGCTTCTTTCCAATATAATAGATCTGGATCTAATCCAAATGTTAAACCTGAATTCGTTACTACTAAAGAATTGAATGCCAATTTTGGGTTTTTTAATGATCGTATTACTTTAGATGGATCTGTTTATATTACAGACACTAAAGATATGATTACTGCTGCTACGGCTTCTAGAACAACTGGTAATTCAACTATTTTAGATAATACAGGATCTTTGCAAAATAAAGGATTTGAAATTGATTTAGGTCTTACTCCATTTCGATCAAAAGGAGATGGTTTCAATTGGAATATGAAGGGAAGTTTCTCAAAATATAAAACTGTTGTAACCTCTCTTTCTGATGGTGTAAGTTCTGTAAACTTACAATCTTATAGTGGTTATGGAATTGGTGTGTTTGCTGATGTTGGGGAAGAATTTCCATTAATTAAGGGAACTGCTTTTGTAAGAGATCCAGAAGGACATGTGGTTGTTGATTCTAACGGTACACCTTTGCATACTTCAACTTTTCAAAAACTAGGAAAAGCAAATCCAGATTTTATTTTAGGATTTTCTAACAACTTTAGTTACAAAGGTGTTAGTTTAACTGTTGTTGCTGATTATAGAACAGGAGGAAGTGTATGGTCTGAAGGGTATAATTCTTTACAATTCGCAGGATATACTTTAGAATCAGCTTCGCAAGATCGTAATGTTGGTTATGTTATGCCAAACTCTGTTCAACAAACAACTCCAGGTGTTTATACAACAAATACAACTCCTGTTGGAGGTGGAGGTTTAGCAGCTACTACTAATTATTTTGGTCAAGTAAGTAATATTATTGGAGAAACTTCAGTAATTGATGCTTCTGAATTAAAAATTAGAGAGTTGGCTTTGGCATATCAATTACCTTCTAAATTTTTAAAAGGAACAGGAATTAAGTCTTTTAAATTTGGTGTAAATGCTAGAAACCCATTTGTGTTTTTCTTTGCTAATGGGCATGGTATTAAAAATGAAGGGTATACAGATCCAGAAGCTTCTAATTCTACTGGAAATGCAACTGGTATTTCTAATGTCGGACAATATCCAACAACTAAAACGTATGGTTTTAGCTTAAATTTAACATTCTAAATTTATTATAATTATGAAAAAAATTAAATTATTTATTCCGTTATTAACACTAACACTATTTTCTTGTAGTAATTATTTAGATGTTAATACGGATCCGAGTCACATTCCATTTGATAAGGTATCTCCGGCTAAATTATTACCTGGAGCACAGGTTGGTTGTTATGCAGTTCAAGCTACCTCACTGAATCAGTTGGGTAATGTATATTCTAATGCATGGGGTGCTAACGTACAACAGTATTCAGGAGGATATACAAAAGAGATGCAATTAATTATTGATAATAGTTTTTACAATACTATATGGGATAACTTATATTTGAATGTTAATAATTTTCAGCAAATTATTAATTTCTCTAATACTGACCATTCTAATGATAACTTTGTAATTGCTGCAAAAGTTTGTAAGGCTTATTATATGCAATATATAGTTGATTTATATGGAGATGCACCTTATACTGATGCCTTTAAGGGAATCGCAAATCGTACACCAAAATATAATGATGACCAATTTATTTATCGTCAGTTGATTGGTGAGTTAGATGATGCAAGAGCATTGTATGCTCAAGCCAATACTAACGCGGCCGATATTTCTACCTATGATTTTATGCTACATGGAAATATGGTAGGATGGATGCAGTTTGCCAATACTATTGAATTGCGTATGTTGAATAGAATGTCTAATTCTACAGGGGTTGTTGGTGCTTATAGAGATCAAAGATTAGGTTATTTAGTTAGTAATACAAATGCTAATACGTATTCTGATTATGGTTTTATAACTGCTGATGTTACTATTAATCCTGGTTATAGTATTGGTAATGATTTACAATTGAATCCATTTTATTCTAGTTTTATTGCTTCTGCTGCAGGTACTTTAACTCAAAATTATTCTTTCATTGCTGCTACAGGGCATTATTATAAAGCTCTTGCTCCTTTTAGCGCTTACCCGACTGGATCTTCTCATGAAATTATTGCTGGTTCAGGGATTAATTATTCAGGTGTTTCTGACCCAAGACTTTTAAGAATATTTAGAAAGGGTTCTGGTCAAGCTGATTTTAGAGCTGTTACTCAAGGTAGTGATGTAGTTGATATTTTTGCTCCAGGCAAAGCTTCTGGTATACCAGGAAGAGTTGGTTATGGAGTTTATAATCCAAACAATCAAGTTCCATCTGTTGCCAGTCCATTATCATGCTCAGGTGTTGATGGTTATGTTATGACATTAGCAGAAGCGGATTTTTTACAAGCAGAAATTAGTTTAAGTCATCCAGGTCTTGGTATTGATGGTGCGGGTAAATTTAATGATGGTATTACTCAAGCTATGAATAGAAGCGGTGCAAAAGTAGTTTCAGGTAATACTGCTGCAATAACTCCTTCACAAGTGACTAGTTATTTAAGTCCTATAAGTGGAATTAATTCAAAACCTTATTTTGGATGGACTGGTACTGATAATCAAAAATTACATGCTGTATTGTATCAAAAATGGATTGCTTTAATTGGACTTAATGGTATTGAAACATACCTAGATAATACTAGAACAGGTTATCCATTAACTCCTCTTGCTACTACTGCAACACAAACTAGAAGACCTAGAAGGTTGATATATCCTATTTCTGAGTATGTTGCTAATTCGGCTAATGTACCAGACATTACACCAGCTAATGTTTTTGCTACTACAGATCCTTCACAACCATTTTGGTTATTAGGAGATCCTGCTTTAGGAAACTAATCTAAGAGTGTATAATATATTAAAGACCGCCATAAAGGCGGTCTTTTTTTTGGATTATATTATGATTATCTTTTATGTTTCTTATAAACATTTACTTATTTTTGTTGCTTTCAATTTATTATGAGGTTTTTATATATCATTATTTTATTGTTTTTTAGTATTGTTGTTTTTTCTCAAGATAAAGGAAAGAATGATAAACCTAAGAGTTTAGTTAAAACGGCAGAAGAGAGGGCTAAAGAACTTGCTAAAAAAGCACCCATAACATCTTATAAAATAATTTCTGTTCAACATGATACTATTATTTTAGATACTACTCTTTCGATAAAAAAAGAGTATGAATATAATTATTTAAGAAAAGATATTTTTGGATTAATGCCTTTTCCTAATGAGGGACAAACTTATACAACTTTAAATTTTGGACTAAATAAGTTTAGCCCTTTTCCAGAATTTGGATTTAAAGCCAAACATTTTGGATATTTAGCAGTTGATGATGTTAAGTATTATTCTGTTGCTACACCTTTGACAGAATTATATTTTAAAACAGTAATGGAACAAGGCCAGAATGTTGATGCTTTTGTTACACTTAATACTTCAAAAAATTTTAATTTTTCTATTGCCTTTAAGGGTTTACGTTCTTTAGGTAAGTATATTAATCAACTTTCAAGTACTGGGAACTTTAGATTCACCTCTAGCTATCATACAACTGATAGGCGTTATATTATGAATTTTCATTATACAGGTCAGGACATATTAAATGGTGAAAACGGAGGGTTAACTCAGCCAGAAGATTTTGAGGATAAGGACCCTCTTTATAAAAATCGTCCTAGATTACAAGTTTTTTTAACTGATGCAAAATCTTTGTTAAAAGGGAAACGTTTTTTTATTGATCATAGTTTTAGAATAAACCGTAATGATGTTGAAAATAATCTTTTTGTAGTTAATCAATTAAATTATGAACATAAATTCTATGAGTATAATCAGGCCACATTAGGTTCTACAATTGGAACTTCATCAACAACGTTTCAAAGATTCGGAACATCTTCAGTTTCGTCTAACATGATTGATCAAACTATGTATGATAAACTGTATAATAAAGTTGGTGTACAATATGAAAATAAAATATTGGGTAAGTTTCAGTTTTTTATAGAGAATTTTATTTATAATTTTTTCATTGGTAATGAAAAAACTGTAACAACTAAGGTTGCTGGTATTACGACTTCTACAAATTATCCTGGGCAATCAAAAGCTACTATCAATACTTTTGGGGGGCAATATGATTATAGAAAAGGTAAATGGAATGTGGTAGTTATGCTTTCCAATTCTATTTCTACTCTGCCTATGCGTAATTTTGATGCCAATTTGATTTATACAATTAATGCTAAAAACAGCCTTTCTTTTCAATATCAAAACATCAGTAAATTGCCCAATAATAATTATATTTTGAATAATAGCAGTTATGATAAGTATAATTGGAATAATAGTTTTAAAAATGAAAAGGTTAATAACCTTATTGTACATGCAAATACACAATGGGCAAAAGCGTCTTTTCAATTGACCACTTTAAATGATCATCTATATTTTAGTAACGATACGATAGGAAATTATAAACAATATATTTCTCCAAAACAATATTCTGGCACAATAAATTATCTGTCATTTATGGTAGGTAAAGAAGTTAATTATAGAAAATGGGCTTTAGATAATACATTTTTATATCAAAAAGTTGCTCAAAATGAGAATGTTTTAAATGTTCCAGAAATGACATTAAGGAATACTATCTATTTTTCGGATTATGTTTTTAAAAGAGCTATGTTTTTGCAAACAGGTATTACAATCAATTATTTCACGAAATATTATTCAGATGATTATAATCCTATTTTAGGTGAGTTTTTTGTTCAGAAGGACAAGAAAATAGGTGAGTTTCCTATGTTAGATTTGTTCTTAAATGCTCGAATTAAGCAGACGAGAATTTTTCTAAAAGCGGAACATTTTAACTCGGCATTTACAGGAAATAAGTATTATTCTGCTCCAAATATTCCTTATCATGACTTTATGGTGCGTTTTGGATTGGTTTGGAATTTCTTTCAGTAACTAATCTTTAGGGATTTTTATTAACTTATTTAAGTGTTGTCTGTTTTACAAAGCTTAATTTCTTAAGGTTAATTTGTAATCCATTCTATCGCAATAGTAGTATTGTAAAACGATTTTATTATCAATACCTTTGTAATCATAGAAATAAAATTATGAATTATTCAGAAAATATATTAGGAACTATTGGTAATACTCCATTAGTGAGATTAAACAAAGTTGTAGAAGGGATTGATGCATTAGTCCTTGCTAAAGTAGAAACTTTCAATCCAGGAAATTCTACTAAAGACCGTATGGCTCTTAAAATGGTTGAAGATGCCGAAGCTGATGGAAGATTAAAACCAGGAGGAACAATAATTGAAGGGACTTCCGGAAACACTGGAATGGGATTAGCATTAGCTGCAATCATAAAAGGATACAAACTTATTTGTGTAATATCAGATAAGCAATCTAAAGAAAAAGTAGATATTCTTCGTGCTGTTGGAGCCAAAGTTATTGTATGTCCAACAGATGTTGAACCAACTGACCCGCGTTCTTATTATTCTGTGTCAAAGCAATTAGCCATTGATATTCCAAATTCTTGGTATGTAAATCAATACGATAATCCGAGTAATGCATTAGCACATTATGAACAAACTGGTCCAGAAATTTGGGAACAAACGGATGGCAAGGTTACACATTTTGTTGTTGGAGTTGGAACAGGAGGAACTGTTTCGGGAATTGGAAGGTATTTAAAAGAGAAAAATCCAAATATTAAAGTTTGGGGAATTGATACTTATGGTTCGGTTTTTAAAAAATACCACGAAACCGGTATTTTTGATGAAAACGAAATCTATTCTTATATTACTGAAGGAATTGGAGAAGATATTCTCCCAAAAAATGTAGATTTTTCTATTATAGATGGATTTACTAAAGTTACCGATAAAGACGCAGCCGTTTACACACGTAAGATTGCTTTGGAAGAAGGAATTTTTGTAGGTAACTCAGCAGGTTCTTGTGTAAAAGGATTACATCAGTTAAAAGAGCATTTTACTAAAGACGATGTAGTAGTAGTTTTATTCCACGATTCTGGAAGTCGCTATGTTGGAAAAATGTTTAATGATGATTGGATGCGTGAAAGAGGTTTCTTGGAAGAAGAAGTAACTAAAGCAGAAGATGTAATTAAAGATCATTTAGATAAAACTTTAATCGTTGTTCGAACAGAAGAATTAGTATCACATGCTATCGATAGAATGAGAAAATATAAAATCTCACAAATTCCTGTAGTCGATATTACTGGTTTCGTTGGTTCAGTAGACGAATCGGATTTATTCCAAAGTTATGTTTCGGATAAAAATGTTGCAGACAAACCAATTAAGGATGTAATGGGAAAACCTTATCCTATTGTAAAAGCAGCAACACCGATTGAAGAAGTTTCTAAGTTATTTACTAAAGACAATCAAGCGGTTTTAGTAGATTTAGGAAATGGCAAACATCATATTATTACTAAATACGATATAATTGGTTCTATAAAATAAATTACAAACCTACAATGAAAGTTGTAGGTTTTTTTATTCTCCAATCAAAACCCCAGAAACATTCCAAGAACTGAAACTAGTTCCTTCTGGAACTCCTTGAGGGATTTTAACTTGAATTGTGTGCGTTCCAGCTT
>CAIRMK010000312.1 GCA_903879645.1 uncultured Bacteroidota bacterium | reverse complement strand
CCATTTCATTTTCGTGGTATCTATAATGAGGACAGCGATTTATCAATCAGAGCATTAAAAGCGGGATTTTGTACGCTTGTCTTCCATGCTTTTTTACAGAACAAAGTGGCTACCATGACAATGAGTGGAGGTAATACAAGTGATTTATATAAAGGAAATGGAAGACAGTTGATGGCTGAATCTTTACAGGCTCAGCATCAATATCTGTAGTTATAATTAAAATTGGCAAATTACTATCAGTAAAAGTTTGTGAACTGACATGAGCAAAAAATAGCAAAAAAATAGCTGCTATAAAATATTTACTACTAAACAAGTAACCTTCTTTCATTTGAAATATTTTTTATCAAATGTACTAAAAACTTATATTGGCTTGACTATTTATTTACTATAATACAATTCCTTTCAATTATATAAATAAAAAAACAAGAAGTA
The DNA here is from genome assembly GCA_903879645.1 of uncultured Bacteroidota bacterium. Lineage (GTDB taxonomy): Bacteria > Bacteroidota > Bacteroidia > Flavobacteriales > Flavobacteriaceae > Flavobacterium. The sequence goes on along the minus strand of CAIRMK010000312.1, from coordinate 5,082 downwards.
ATTAAGCCGTCAATAAACAATATTTATAGTATAAATCAACTAGGGATTTTGTTGAGTTTATTTTTTATCTGTCCCCAATAATGAATCATAAACCACTAAATACACGATAATATAAAAAACCGCACAACCTGGAACCCAAAACATATTATTTTAAACTTCAACAGCACTATGTAACACAAGCCATTTTCAAAAGCCTACCTTACCAAAAAAATGGCTATTGAAAACAAAGTACAATTAGTAGAAGCCTTGTTTGATAAACTTGATATAGAAATTAATAGTTTCAAATCGAACACCCATTTACACTGTCTATCGGGCTGCGGAAAATGTTGCACCAAACCCGATATTGATGCTTCTCCGTTAGAATTTTTACCTTGGGCTTTCCACTTATTTCTTAACAGTCAAGCCGAAGAAATGCTAAAAGAACTAGCCAACAAAACCAACACCAACTGCCAACTTTATCGCCCTCTCTCACTAATCGACGGCAACTTTGGAAATTGTTCCAACTACAAATACCGCGGCTTAATCTGTCGACTTTTTGGCAATGCAGCCAGCAGAGACAAATATGGTGAACTACGTTTAGCCACCTGCAAAATCATAAAAGAAAATCATCAAGAAAATTTCAACAACACTGAAGAAGCCATCAAAAATGGTCTGTACATCCCCATTTTTACTGACTACTACATGAATCTAAACCAAATAGATTACACCCTAGCAACCACGATACTCCCCATCAACCAAGCCATAAAAAGAGCAATCGAAGAAGTCCTTCACTATTATGCCTATCGTCCATTCCCTAGTGGACTTAAAAACATAGCATAAGTCTAAAGCAAAAAAAAGTCCCAATTAAGGGACTTACTTTATTATTTACTCAAGTACATTTTTCGTCTACTGTACAACTCATAAAACTGATCGTCTTTCAAATCGTCAATAAACAAAATGCTTTCTCCTGTTGATTTCATTTCGGGTCCTAAAGCTTTGTTCACATCTTTAAATTTACTAAACGAAAACACCGGTTGCTTTATCGCAAACCCTTTCAATTGCGGATTAAAAGTAAAATCGGTGACTTTATTTTCTCCCAACATCACTTTAGTCGCATAGTTCACATAAGGTTCGCCATACGCTTTTGCAATAAATGGAACTGTTCTTGAAGCTCTTGGGTTGGCTTCAATAATATAAACAATGTCGTCTTTTATAGCAAACTGGATGTTGATTAAACCTACTGTTCTCAAAGCAAGCGCTATTTTTTTCGTATGGTCTTTAATTTGTTGCATCACAAATTCACCTAAATTAAAAGGAGGCAAGGTTGCATTAGAATCGCCTGAATGAATTCCACAAGGTTCAATATGTTCCATTATACCAATGATGTACACATTTTCTCCATCACAAATGGCATCAGCTTCTGCCTCAATAGCACCATCCAAATAATGATCCAACAATAATTTATTTCCTGGAATGTTTTTCAACAAATCAATAACATGCTCTTCCAATTCTTGTTTATTGATGACGATTTTCATCCCTTGACCCCCCAAAACATAAGAAGGACGAACCAGCAATGGAAAATCCAATACATCTGCCAATGCACTAGCTTGATCTGCATTTTCAGCAATCCCAAATTGAGGGAAAGGTATTTTTAAATCGGTCAACAATTCAGAAAAACGCCCTCTGTCTTCGGCTAAATCCAAAGCATCAAACGAAGTTCCTAATATTTTGATTCCGTATTTAGATAATTTTTCTGCTAATTTCAGTGCCGTTTGACCACCCAATTGCACAATAACACCTTCTGGTTTCTCATGACGAATGATATCATAGATGTGTTCCCAAAAAACAGGTTCAAAATACAATTTATCAGCAGTGTCAAAATCGGTTGAAACGGTCTCTGGATTACAGTTAATCATGATCGTTTCATAGCCACATTCTTTAGCAGCCAAAACACCGTGAACACACGAATAATCAAACTCTATTCCTTGCCCAATTCTATTCGGTCCAGAACCTAGAACAACAACTTTCTTCTTATCCGATACTATACTTTCATTATGAACATATCGTCTACCGTCAGCAGTTTCTATTTCCGCTTCAAAAGTCGAATAATAATAAGGAGTTTGCGCTTTGAATTCGGCAGCGCAGGTATCTACCAATTTATAAACACGTTTGATATTCATATCGTCACGCAGTTTATAAACTTGACTTTCCAAACAACCCAACATGTGAGCAATTTGTCTGTCGCCATATCCTTTTTGCTTGGCTTCAAGCAAGAGTTCTTTTGGTAGATTTTCTAATGTATAAGTAGATATTTCTCTTTCTAACGAATATAATTCTTCATATTGTTTCAAAAACCACATATCAATTTTAGTGATTTCATGAATTCTACTCAATGGAATTCCCATTTGAATCGCATCATAAATCACAAAAACTCTATCCCAACTAGCATAAGTTAGTTTCTCTATAATTTGTTCGTAGTTTTTATAGCCTTTCCCATCGGCTCCTAATCCATTTCTTTTGATTTCGAGCGACTGGGTAGCTTTATGAAGCGCTTCTTGGAACGAACGTCCAATTCCCATCACTTCACCTACCGATTTCATTTGAAGCCCTAAGGTTCTATCTGCGCCCTCAAACTTGTCAAAGTTCCAACGTGGAATTTTCACAATCACATAATCCAAAGTTGGTTCAAACAAGGCCGAAGTAGATTTAGTAATTTGATTTTGCAATTCATCTAAGTGATATCCCAAAGCTAATTTTGAAGCAATTTTGGCTATCGGATAACCGGTAGCTTTTGAAGCTAATGCAGAAGAACGCGATACACGAGGATTAATTTCAATAGCAACAATATCTTCTTTTTCGTCAGGAGAAACAGCGAATTGTACGTTGCAACCACCTGCAAAATTCCCAATAGAACGCATCATTAAAATAGCATAATCACGCATTCTTTGAAAAGTAGTATCCGATAAAGTCATCGCTGGTGCCACCGTAATGGAATCACCCGTATGAATACCCATTGGATCCATATTTTCAATAGAACAGATAATCACAACATTGTCGTTTTTATCGCGTAACAGTTCTAATTCATATTCTTTCCAACCCAACAAAGCCTTATCAATTAATACTTCATGAATAGGAGACATTTCCAACCCATAGGTTAGCTTTTCGTCAAATTCTTCTTTATTATGTACAAAAGCTGCCCCAGTTCCACCCAACGTAAATGAAGGACGTATTACTAAAGGGAAACCAAATTCTTGAGCAATTTCTTTCCCTTTCAAAAAAGAGGTAGCTGTTTTGGCAGGAGCGGCAGGAACACCAATTTTTTCCAATAATTGCTTGAATTGCTCTCGGTCTTCGGTAATATTGATAGCATTGACATCAACACCTATCAACTTTACTCCAAAATCTTCCCAAATTTCTTTTTCATCCGCTTCCAAACACAAATTCAAAGCTGTTTGTCCACCCATAGTTGGCAAAACGGCATCAATTTGTGGGTGCTCTTTTAGAATTTGAATGATTGATTTGGTAGTTAATGGCAATAAATAAACATGATCCGCCATGGTGGGATCGGTCATGATTGTGGCTGGATTGGAGTTGATAAGTATAACTTCTATTCCTTCTTCACGGATTGAACGTGCCGATTGTGAACCTGCATAGTCAAATTCGCAAGCTTGCCCAATAACAATTGGACCTGAACCTATGATTAAAACCGATTTAATTGAATTGTCTTTTGGCATTGTAGTTAGTGTTGTTGTATGTTGTATTGTTGGTTCAAAGATAATTCTGTTTCTTGTAAAAATTAAAAAATGACATTGTAACTTATCAAATTTTATAAACAGATTTAAAAAAAAGCCGCTACTAATAAAAGTAACGGCTTAATATTGATTAGAACCTAATCATTATTTTTTGTGTCTTGGCTCACAAGATACAGTCAATTTATGTCTTCCTTTAGCTCTACGACGCGCAAGGACTTTTCTTCCATTAGCAGAAGCCATTCTGTCCATAAATCCGTGCTTATTTCTTCTTTTTCTTTTCGATGGTTGAAATGTTCTTTTGCTCATTGTTTTTATCTTTAATCGTGTATTAATCTATTTTTTAGGTCGTTTTAAAACCGAGTGCAAATATACAAAGGTTTTTATTACATGCAAGTAGTTTTTTAAAAATATTTTAAAAACCTTTTATTACCTTTGCAATCTAAAATTTTATACTATGTTTCACAGAAATATCAAACTTGTAATGGCAGCTCTAATCTTTGCTACTGCAATCTGGCAATTTACAGAAAGTAATATTGGAAATGGAATTTTCCTGATTCTTCTAACTTTAATACCTGTCTTTCTTTACTTTAAAAACGAATTTATTTTAATGGCTTTCTTACAATTAAGAAAACAAAATTTTCCTGGTGCTCAAAAATGGTTAGCAAAAATAACTAATCCTGAAACAGCTTTGGTTCAAAAACAACAAGGGTATTACAATTACCTTCAAGGTCTAATGCTTTCGCAAACAAATTTAATTCAAGCTGAAAAATACTTCAAAAAAGCAATTGAACTAGGTTTAAACATGGATATGGATTTAGCGGTTGCGAAATTAAATCTAGCTGGAGTAGCCATGTCAAGAAGAAGAAAATTAGAAGCGACTAATTTAATTGCGGAAGTTAAAAAGCTGGACAAACAAGGCATGTTGAAAGATCAAATCACTATGATGAAAGAACAAATGAAAAAGATTTAAAATTACATATCATTATACAAAAAAAAGCTTTAGAAATTTCTAAAGCTTTTTTTGTATTATTTTCCAAATATCATCTTACCGGCAACCACTAACAAGACGAATCCAAATATTTTTTTTAGTGTTCTTTGATCAATGTTTACGGCTATTTTACTTCCAAAATATCCCCCAACAACAAAAACTAACGAAATCAAAATAGCATACCTCCAATCTATGAACCCTGCTTTGTGATAATTAATCACTGCAAACAATGTTACGGGGGGTAATAATGCTGCCAAACTTGTTCCTTGAGCTTGTTGCTGAGTGAACCCCATTAAAAGCAACATAGGAACCATGATAATTCCTCCGCCAATTCCTATTAAGCCACTCAACATTCCTGCTGCT
>CAIRMK010000311.1 GCA_903879645.1 uncultured Bacteroidota bacterium | reverse complement strand
ATGAATTTGACAAAATCATTGGATATACTGTTATAGCAAGAGACATTACCCTACTGAAAGAAATTGAAACTAAAAAAGCAAAAAAAGAACAAAAAACAAAAACCTATAATGAAACGCTGAAAAACATTACGCTTAAAAATCAACTAAAATCTGAAGTGTTTGATGAAACATTATCCTATATCATTAAAACTATAGCAGAGAAAGTTGGAATAAACAGAGTAAGTTATTGGGATTATGAAAAAGATTCTTTAAAATGTAAAAAACTTTACTCTTTACATAAAGATTTATTTGAAGAAGGAATCATTTTATATAGAAAAGATATTCCTAATTATTTTGAAGCTATTGAAAAAGAAAACCAAATTATTGCTCCCGATGTTTATGAAAGTAATGATACAATAGAATTTTGTGACGACTATTTTCCTAAAAACGAAATCTATTCACTTCTCGACACTCCCATATATCTTAATGGTAAATTAATAAGCGTTCTATGTCTTGAATCGACTTTTAAAATCAAAAAATGGGATAATGAAGATATTAATTTTGCTCGTTCTATTTCCGACTTTTTAGCCGTTGCTATTGAAACCAATCAACGTCTAGAGGCCGAAAGAAAATTAGAATACAAAAACAAAATTCTAACCGAAATTACGAGGCTTACTAATAAGTTTTTAGTTAACCGAAATAAAAAAGAAATTTTCAATGAGGTTTTAAACACAATTGGAACCGTGATTCAGGTAGATAAAATGTCCTACTTTGAACTGAATCATGAAATGCAAACATTAAGTCAAAAAAACAGATGGTTTTCAGAGGATAAAATTATTGATGAAATTCATCCTGCTCTTATTAATTTTCCTATGGGTGATTTTGATTTTGCCATGCAAAAACTATTTAATAATCAACCTTATTACAATATTGTTAGCAAAATAGAAAATGAAAAAGGCAGAACATTTTTTTCTAGTTTCGGAACAAAATCAATATTATGCCTACCTATTTTTGTAAAAAACAAATTGGATGGAGTAATTGTTTTAAACCATACAAAAAATGAAAGACATTGGTATGAGGAAGAAGTTTCTACTCTTGTATTACTAACCAGTATTATTTCTTCCACCTTAGAAAGAAATTTAAACGAAACCATAATTCAAGAAAGTGAAGAACGTTTTAAACTGTTGGCCAATAATATTCCAGGAACAGTTCATTTGAGTAAATATGATGAACATTGGTCTAAAATTTATCTAAACAATGAAGTTGAAAATTTAACCGGTTATTCTAAAAAAGACTTTCTTGAAAATAGAATTTTTTATTTAGATATCGTACATCCCGACGATATTCCTGATTTGATAAAAGTAGCCGAAGAATTAAATAAAAGAATCCATAAAATTCACCTTATTTATAGAATCATTCATAAAGATGGACATGTTGTATGGGTAGAAGAATTTGGTGAACCTATTGTAAAAGATGACAAAATAGAATTTATCGTGGGTATCTTCACTGATATTACCCAACGTATTGAAACCGAAGGCGCTATTAAAGATAAAGAATATGCCGAAGCAGCTAATAAAGCTAAATCGGAATTCTTAGCCAATATGAGTCACGAGATAAGAACGCCTCTAAACGGAATTATTGGTTTTACTGGATTGCTAAAAAACACCAAACTAGAGGATATCCAACGAAATTATATGAATACTATTAATGAATCGGCCAATTCATTAATGGAGATTATCAATGATATTTTGGATTTCTCTAAAATAGAATCAGGAAAATTAGACATTGATATTAAAAAATATGATATACGCGAATTGGTCAATCAAGTTATTGATTTAGTAAAATATGACACCAATCTTAAAAAACTTGACCTAGAACTTAATATTGAGGAAACCGTTCCTAAATATGTATGGTCGGATAACATTAGAATGAAACAAATTCTAATCAATCTTTTAGGCAATGCAGTGAAGTTTACCGAAAAAGGGAAAATATCAGTAACCATTCAAAATACAACTCCTGCAGATAGCGATAAAACAAAACTACGCTTTTCTGTAAAAGACACTGGAATTGGAATTAAAAAAGATTTTCAAGAGCAAATTTTCAATGCTTTCTCACAAGGTGATAATTCAACCACTCGAAGATTTGGTGGCACTGGTCTAGGATTGACCATTTCAAATCAGTTATTATCATTAATGGATAGTAAATTAAATATTGAAAGTAATGTTGACCAAGGAAGTGAATTCTTCTTTGATTTAGTCTTAAAAACATCCAACGAAACGACCACCGAAGATATTGAAAAACTAGAAGTCGTTTTTAGCAACCGTTCAGAAATTGACTATGGACAAGAGAATTTCAAGATTCTGATTGTTGAAGATAACAAAATCAACATGCTGTTGGCAAAAACCTTAGTGAAACAAATTATACCTAACGGAACAATCTTTGAAGCTGAAAACGGAAAAATAGGCGTTGATAAATTTAACATCTTGCATCCTGATATTATCCTGATGGATGTTCAGATGCCCGTAATGAATGGCTATGAAGCTACCAACGAAATAAGACAAACTGCCAAGGGAGAACACGTTCCTATTATTGCACTTACCGCAGGAACCGTAATGGGTGAAAGAGAAAAATGTATTGAAGCCGGAATGAACGATTATGCTTCTAAACCTATTATTAAAGAAGTACTAGAAGAATTAATTTCTAAATGGATTAAAAATTAAGGGAACTTAAAAAAGTTTTCTTGAATCTAATTTTCATCGCGAAAGGCCTCTCCTATAAAAGCAAGACCTTACGCTTTAAAAACTAGCATAGCTTCCTTCTATATCGATTTTACTATTTTAGCATCACTCAAATGAGAAACACTATTGGCATTAGTTGCAAACATATAGCCATAATATTGAATGTTAGAATCTAAACTATTTACTGTTTTTCTTCTGCCTTTTAAAAAGTCTATTATTATTATTTTGTATAATACTCAAATTTAAATGGAGTACTTCATTTGAAAAATTTTCCATATGCATTGGCTCGCCACTCACCAAGATTAAACCATAACCCGAAACTCCTTTACCAACTATTGCAGGGATTTCTATAAATACATGCCCATTAACTTTTGATGGCTTACCAAAACCACTTCAATTTTACTCAACTCGAACATGTAAAAAAAATTTTGATTTCGTCGTCAAAAATGAAATTTTAAGAAAACAGTGAAAAAACAGGCTCTTTTTTTTAATAAAAAGTGTTTGATTTTTAATTTTTGAACCTAAAAAAAAGTAATTTTATAATGCTATTCTTATAAAAAAAGGGTGTTGCTCCTTTTTTAGCAATCAAAACGAATTTGTTTTTGTCTAAAACGAATTCAATTTGGAGCAAAACAAATTCGTTTTGGTTGAAAATGAGTTCAAAATTGTGTCAAATGAGTTCATTTTTGGTGACAAGATTACTCCTTTTCATAAAGTAAAAAGTATTTTTCATGAGACAAAAAGTATTTTTAATGAGACAAAAAAATAATTCATTGGCGAACTAAAAACATTACTTTTTGTAGCGAAGTAATTTCTTTGGGAAGGGAGAATGTTTCTTTTTGAAGTAATGCTATTTATTTGGGCGCGTTTTTTGTTTATATTTGGTAAACGAATAAAGTCTGACGTTTGTCAGACCTACATACAAGTTATACGATATATTAAAAAAGCCAGAATAGTTATAAAATGAAATTTGTTCTTATTGAGTCGAAAGCAGACAATCCCATTGAAAAGACAATTGTTCACTATAAAAATTCACGACGGAATAAAATCCCGTGGGACAAGAACAAATATGAAGAAAAAGAAATACTTTGGTTTTTAGGCAAACATATTTACAAAGTGTCAAATGATGGATGGGATTTCTATCCCTCAAGATTCGCAGAAAATTTAGACAATGGAATAACTGTTAAAGTCATTTGTGAACAATTAAACCAACATAATATATATTTTCCATTTGAATATTTCCCAAGCAAAAATGATTGCATAATAATTAAGCTTGAATATTCTAATCCTGTTGTTAAAGGAAAATCTAGACCTAACTTAGTAAATGGCATCTCTTGCATTCATAATGGAGAAATTTGGGTTCCAAATAACAATTTCTATGATCACAACAATTACTTCCAAGAATCGAAAAATGGTGTAATTCAATACATCGTATAACAGCTAGGGGTTCATTGCGGCTGCAAGCCGAACAATGAACCCCGTGTTGAACCTTTCGACAGGCTCAAGACAGACTACACCTATTCCATTCACACTATGGATTTACCGACAAGTTTTTAGAGAGAATTTCAAGAGGCAAGTGCGCCTCTTTTTTTTGAAGTGTTTTAAAGCATTTATTTTTCAATCCAATTAAAACTGCGATTTTTAATTTATCAAGTATTCATTACTAAAAAGTAGTATATTTGAGTTTACAAAGGTTCGTTAGTAAAGAAATTTAGGTTTTTAGACGAACTGACGTTGGCAGCAAGCTTTTAGCAAAACTATAATGAAAAAAATCTTTTCAATTTTACTACTTTCATTTCTCTTTTTTTCTTGTAATAATCATCAAGACAAGATAGAAATTTACTTGCTTAAAAATAGAATCCGAACAACTGAAGGAATTCCCGTTCTAGAATATGTGAAACTTAAAAACATCAAATACGACGAGAATTTAGAAAACTTAAAAGATTGTAATTTTGATTCTGTATCAAAAAAATTCATTTTTGGCGGAAAATTTAATATCGAAAAAGAAAGCCTTGAAAAAGAACCTTTTATTACAAACGAAGATATTTTAAAATTAAATCTAAAAAAAAGTGAAATAATTCTCTCTGAAATTGGTAGACAAAAAATAGCTCAGCTGAAACCAAATATGAAATATGGTATTCAATTCGCAATTTGTGTAAACAAAAAACCTCTATTAACAGGCTATTTTAGAAGCATTTATTCATCTTATATATACAACTGGAACTATATTAACTATGATCATTACAATAAAGAAAAAAGGATTGATAAAGACACCAATTTTGTTGTTCGACAAAACCAAGATTATGAAAATTGGAAGCCAATATTAACCGATTTGAATAAATATCCTGAATTAATTAATACTTTTAAAAAATCAAAAAGACTTGAAAATTAAGCCAGCTGCCAACACAAGTAGCTGTTGCGCAACCCCTCTTAAAAAGTAGCATTTAAAAAATAAGTTTAAAAACAGACCTCGTTTAATTTATTTTAAATGAGGCTTATTTTTGGTTTGAAGTTGTGGCGCATAAAAACAAGTTTTCAAGTCATAGAAAACCTTTAGCTGTAAACCAAAGCATTTTTTTTCACGAAACTTTATCATTTGTCCACTTCAATACCACTACTTTATTCTTTACTTTTGCATAAAAACAAAAAGAAATGGCTCGATTTGAAGAAAACGACTTACCTAAAGCAAAACTCAACGCAAGTTCGCTAAGCAAAGCACTATTGATATTCAAATATGCCGAGCATCACAAATGGAAGTTTTATGTAGGACTGCTTTTTCTTTTATTAACTGGTGGTACGGCGCTGGCCTTTCCAAAATTAATGGGAATGTTGGTGGATTGTGTCAAAAACAAAGACCTTACTAAAGCCAATTCTATTGCGCTTGGACTAGTGGGTATCTTGTTTCTGCAATCGTTTTTCTCTTTCTTTAGAATTTCGTTGTTTGTTAATTATACCGAAAATACCTTAGCCAATCTGCGTTTGGCGTTATACAGCAATCTTATTAAATTGCCCATGCCGTTCTTTACGCAAAAGAGCGCCGGAGAATTGAACAGTAGAATCAGCACCGACATTACACAAATATCCGATACTCTAGCTACTACTATTGCTGAGTTTCTAAGACAATTCATCTTGATTATTGGTAGTTTTATTCTTTTGGCAAGCATCAATTTAAAGCTGACTTTAATGATGGTTTCTATTGTTCCGTTGGTAGCGGTGGCGGCCGTAATCTTTGGGCGATTCATTAGAAAATATTCTAAAAAACTACAAGATCAAGTGGCCGATAGTCAAAGCGTTGTGGTAGAATCCTTGCAAGCCATTACCGTAGTGAAAGCTTTTGCCAACGAATGGTATGAAATTGCACGCTATAAAAACAAGATTAACGAAGTGGTAAAAGTGGCTATCAAAGGGGGGAATTACCGTGGGTATTTTGCTTCCTTTATTATCTTTTGCCTTTTCGGAACTATCGTTGCTGTAGTATGGTATGGAGTAACGTTGAGTATTGCTGGCGAAATGACGGTTGGTAATTTAATTTCGTTTGTGTTGTATTCTACTTATGTGGGGGCTTCTTCGGGCGGTATTGCTGAGTTGTATACACAAATCCAAAAAGCCGTTGGAGCTACCGAACGCGTTTTTGAACTATTAGACGAAACTCCAGAAAAGATAAGCTCGAAGCAAAATCT
>CAIRMK010000310.1 GCA_903879645.1 uncultured Bacteroidota bacterium | reverse complement strand
TAGTATATTTTATGTAAAAAAAAGACAAAATCAATACTTAATTAGTATCATTTTTTTGGGAGTGGCTTGTGAAATCGCAACCTTTATTTTCAAAGATCAACCTCATATCAATCATAGCAATATCAATATCTATTTTATATTGCTTGATGTATTCTGGATAATGATATTCTATGAATTAAGTCATAGTAAGAAGCGAGTATTGGCAATACTTGTTTTGTATTTAATCATTTGTATTGTGAATTTAGAATTTATTGAAAGAGGGGTCAATTATAATTTGTTTATAGCAGGAGCTTTACTCTATTTGGTGCTGTTTATAATTGAAAGTTTCTTTCAATTAAATAATGAAAATCTATCGTTCTTTCAATCTAATAAATACCTATTACTGTTTTGTCCGGTAATGTTTTTTCTTGGGTTGAGTTTTATTTTAGGATTTAAAAGTTCCACTATTTCTAAAACGCCAATGATTTGTAATTTAACTTTATACCAGTTAATTAATTATCCTGTAAACATCATCTATTACACTTTGATGAACGTATATATGTTTGCGGAAAAAAGAAATAAAAATGTCTGACATCACCTTCGGAATTATTACAATTCTACTTTTTGTTACTCTAATAGTATTGTTTTGTGCGATACTAATCAAGCTCTATGTTCGAAAGATAAAAAACTATACTAAGGTTATTTATCAAAAAGATATTGATTTCCAAAAATCATTAAACGAGACTATTATTGAAACCCAAGAACATGTCTTGAATAACATTTCGCAAGATTTGCACGATGATGCTGGGCAACAACTTACCTATATTAATTTTCAACTTGAAAATCTAAAACTAGAATCGACCGAATTGGAAACTTTTTTAAAACCTGTTTCCCAATCGGTAACCAATTTAATGGAAACTGTTAGATCAATTAGCCATTCGTTAAACAATCAATTGTTGTTGCAACAAGACCTTTATAAAGCAATTACCAATGAGGTAGAACGCTTAAATAAGAATAAAAAAGTAAGATTGCATTTGAATATTGAGAAGCCAATTAATAAAATATTCAATAATGAAGAAAAAATAGTAATCTATAGAATTTTTCAAGAGATAATAAACAATATCTTTAAGCACGCAAAAGCCAAAGAAATAACTATTCATATTGAAAACATTCCATTTTTTGAAATGACAATAACCGATGATGGAAAAGGATTTGTTGTTGAAACAGCCCTAGAAAAAGAATCGTTGGGCTTGAAAAATATTATTAATAGAGCCGCTATTATAGATTATAAAGTAAAAATTGAATCAAAAATAAATGAAGGAACTTCTATACTTTTGTATGAATATAAATAATTGAAGTAGGTATGGATTTAATTAAAATATGTATTATTGACGACCATCAAATTGTTCGCCAAGGACTTAAAGAGTTATTGCATAAAATGGATAATTTTAAAGTAATAGAAGAGTTTGATAATGGTGAAGATTTTCTAGAGGCTTTGCCTTTAAAAACTGCTCCCGATGTATACATTTTAGATTATTCAATGCCTAATCTGAATGGTTTAGAGGTTTTGTTGGAATTAAGAAAGAAAAATGAAGAATACAGAGTGTTGATGTTAACACAACATTTTGACGAATACATTATTGACTCTGCTTATGAATATGGCGCACGTGGATTTTTAAATAAAAACTGCACCGCACAGGATTTAAAGTTTGCTATTGAAAATATTGCTACTATTGGTTATACTAACATCTCTGAAATACTAAAAAGACTTAAATCATCAGAAAACGTATCGGAACAAAAGAGAGAAAATAATATTGTTTTATCCTCACGCGAATTACAGTTTCTAAAATTAGTTTGTGATGAACGCGAACTAACCTATGAACAAATGTCAGAAATATTAGGAGTTACAATTAAATCAATTGATTCCTATAGAATAGCAATTTTTGAACGATTTGGCATTAGATCTAAAATAGGATTGGTGTTGTTTTCTTTTAAATATAGACTTACCGAACCTTTTATATAAAATGGAATATTCAATTCAAAACAAAAGCCGGAATATATCCGGCTTTTGTTTTGAATAGCTTTGTGTAAACTCATTATTTCTTTTCTTTTTCTTGCTCCACTATATCACTCAAATGCACACGCAATGCATCAACAGAAATACTAATTTCCCAAAATGATATTCCTAATGAAATCAATAGACAAAACATGCTAGCGCCAAAAAGGTACAAGCCAGCATCTTGCAATTCAAGGAACATAACCAACATTGCAAATACCGAAAGGAACAAACACAACACGCCAAATAATTGCATGTAGCGAATTAAGGTTAAATATTCGCGTGCTCT
>CAIRMK010000309.1 GCA_903879645.1 uncultured Bacteroidota bacterium | reverse complement strand
TGAAGTAGAAAAATTCCCAAGAATGACCTACGACCATGCAATGAAAACCTATGGAAATGACAAACCAGATATCCGATTCGGAATGGAATTTGGAGAATTAAATGAAGTTGCCAAAAGTAAAGATTTTCCCGTTTTTAATGCCGCCGAATTAGTAGTAGGAATTGCAGCACCTGGTTGCGCTAACTATACAAGAAAGGAAATCGATGGGTTAATTGACTGGGTAAAACGTCCTCAGATTGGAGCTTCAGGAATGGTTTATGTAAAATGTGAAGCTGACGGAACGTATAAATCTTCAGTTGATAAATTTTACGATCAAGAAGATTTGAAAAAATGGGCAGAAATTACTGGTGCAAAAGCTGGTGATATGATTTTTGTGCTTTCTGGTCCGGCAGACAAAACTAGAACACAACTTTCAGCTTTAAGAATGGAATTGGCAACACGTTTAGAATTGCGTAATCCAGCAGAATTTGCTCCATTATGGGTTGTAGATTTCCCATTATTAGAATTGGATGAAGAATCTGGAAGATGGCACGCAATGCACCATCCATTTACTTCACCAAAACCAGAAGACATGGAATTATTAGCAACAAACCCTGGAAAAGTTCGTGCTAATGCTTACGATATGGTTTTAAATGGAAATGAAATTGGTGGTGGTTCAATTAGAATTCACGATAAAGCTACACAACAATTAATGTTCAAATATTTAGGCTTTACTGAAGAAGAAGCTCGCAATCAATTTGGGTTCTTAATGGATGCCTTCCAATTTGGAGCTCCTCCACATGGCGGATTAGCCTTCGGATTAGACCGATTAGTTGCAATTCTAGGCGGTCAAGAAACTATTAGAGATTTCATTGCATTCCCAAAAAATAATTCAGGAAGAGATGTTATGATTGATGCCCCATCTGTAATTGATGATGCACAATTAAAGGAATTACATATAACCGTTGAATTGAAGTAATTTTTGTCAATTTCGCAAATAACTAAAAAACAACTATTTAAATAGTAACAAATAGTTGTTTTTTTTACTTCTTTTTTTATAATATTTCAATATTTACTTGAAAATCATTAAATTATAACATTAAATTAATAATAACATTTTAAATTTTTTATTGTTTTTTTATTTGCTATGTCAGAAATAAGTATATCTTTGACCATTATTAATAATTATTATTACAACAATGCGCACAGGAACAGTTAAATTTTTCAATGAATCAAAAGGTTACGGATTCATTACAGATGATGAAAATGGAAAAGACATTTTCGTTCACGCTACAGGTATTAAAGCTGAAAACTTAAACGAAGGAGACAAAGTTTCTTACGAAGAAGAAGAAGGAAGAAAAGGTAAAGTAGCTGCTCAAGTAGTAGTTATCGAAGACTAATATATATTATTTTTTGGTTACCTCAATGGTCAAAACGCTCTAGAAATTCTAGAGCGTTTTTTTTATTTGTTACAACTCTATTTGTAATCAATTTAAATAACTAATTTTAAGCTATAAATAAGAAACGATTGCCATTTGATTTTTGCGTATTAAATATTGCAATGTATATTTGTACCTATTTTAAATAGGTCTAAATTTTTAGGTATATGCAATCTACACAACATGATTTTTTACCAATCCTCATGCAAGCTGGCTTAGCAATAGGATTTGTTGTTGCAACAATTATTGGTTCTAGCTTTCTTGGTCCAAAAAGACACTCAAAAAACAAAGATAAAAACTTCGAATGTGGTATCGAATCTGTAGGAAATGCAAGAATTCCATTTTCGGTAAAATATTTCCTCGTGGCTATTCTTTTTGTTCTTTTTGATGTCGAGGTTATTTTCTTATATCCATGGGCAGTAAATTTCAAAGAATTAGGAATGAATGGAATGATTAAAATGGTTATCTTTATGGTATTACTTTTAGTTGGTTTCTTCTATATTATCAAGAAGAAAGCACTAGAATGGGAATAATTAAAATTTAGATTTCAAATCGTAAATAGGTTTGAATTTTAAGAATAATTTTTTTAAAAATATTTGATATTTAATATCTAATATCTGAAATGGAAAATAAAACAAATATGGTTGCTCCACCAGAAGGAGTCGTTGGAGAAGGTTTTTTCGCGACAAAACTAAACGATGTAGTTGGGTTGGCTCGTGCTAATTCACTTTGGCCATTGCCTTTTGCAACTTCTTGTTGTGGGATTGAGTTTATGGCTACAATGGCATCACATTACGATTTAGCTCGTTTCGGAATGGAACGAGTAAGTTTTTCACCTCGTCAAGCGGATATGCTTATGGTAATGGGAACTATTTCTAAAAAAATGGCTCCAATTTTACGTCAAGTATACGAACAAATGGCCGAGCCTAGATGGGTAATTGCTGTTGGGGCTTGTGCTTCATCTGGCGGTATTTTTGACACTTATTCTGTACTTCAAGGCATTGATAAAGTAATTCCTGTTGATGTTTATGTGCCTGGTTGTCCTCCGAGACCCGAACAAATTGTTGATGGTGTCATGCAATTGCAAGAATTAGTAAGAAACGAATCTGTCAGAAGAAGAAATTCTCCAGAATATAAAGAATTATTAGCCTCTTATAATTTATAAAAATGGCTTTAGAAACTACACACATACAAGAAAAACTAGCTCAAAAATTCGGAAACAATGTTTTGAATTTTGAAATGAACAGAGATATTTTTTCGTTTGAAGCTACTCCGGAAACTATTCATGAAGTAATTCAATTTCTCAAAGAACAAGAAGATTTAAACTTTCACTTTCTAACCGATTTATGCGGAGTTCATTACCCAAATAATGATTCAAATCATCAATTTGCTGTAGTTTACCATATGCACAATTGGGTTGAAAGTTTTAGAATAAGAATAAAAACCTATTTAAATGGCGAAAATCCTGAAGTAGATTCAATGACCGATTTGTTTCTTACCACCAATTGGATGGAAAGAGAAACTTTCGATTTTTATGGAATCCACTTTAAAGGGCATCCGCAATTAAAGAGAATTTTAAATATGGATGAAATGGAGTCTTTCCCAATGAGAAAAGAATTCCCATTAGAAGATCAAGGAAGAACTGATAAAGACGACCGTTTCTTCGGAAGAACAACAGCAAATTGCTAAAAAATAAAATATAATTTTTCACATTATAAAATGTCAGAACTATTATTACCACCAGAGCATCGATATGCTAAAATTATAGAACGTACTCACAACGAAGATGGAAGTGAACTTTCTATATTGAATTTAGGACCTTCGCATCCAGCTACGCACGGGATTTTTCAAAACATTCTATTGATGGATGGAGAAAAAATTCTTGATGCTGAACCAACACTTGGTTATATTCATCGTGCTTTTGAAAAAATTGCAGAAAATCGTCCGTTTTACCAAATTACGCCTTTGACTGATAGATTGAACTATTGTTCTTCTCCTATTAATAATATGGCTTGGTGGATGACGGTTGAAAAAACATTAGGTATCGAAGTGCCAAAACGAGCTCAATATTTAAGAGTTATCGTGATGGAATTAGCTCGTATTGCCGATCACTTAATTTGCAATTCAATTCTTGGAGTGGATACTGGAGCTTATACTGGTTTCCTTTATGTATTCCAATTCAGAGAAAAAATATATGAAATCTACGAAGAAATTTGTGGGGCTCGTTTAACCACCAACATGGGAAGATTAGGCGGTTTCGAAAGAGAGTGGTCAGAAGAAGCATTTAAGAAACTTGATGTTTTCTTGAAAGATTTCCCAGTGGCTTGGAAAGAATTTGAAAACCTTTTCGAGAGAAACAGAATTTTCATTGATAGAACAGTTAATGTTGGACCTATTTCTGCTGAAAAAGCAATGCAATATGGTCTAACTGGACCAAATTTACGTGCTGCTGGAATTGATTATGATGTTCGTGTGGCACATCCATATTCTTCTTATGAAGATTTTGACTTCATTGTTCCTGTTGGAAAATCAGGTGATACCTACGATCGTTTTTGTGTTCGTAATGCCGAAGTTTGGGAAAGTTTAAGCATTATTCGTCAAGCTTTAGACAAAATGCCTGAAGGTCCGTATCATGCAGATGTTCCTGATTATTATTTGCCTCCAAAAGAAGATGTATACCACAACATGGAAAGCTTAATCTACCACTTTAAAATTGTGATGGGTGAAGTTCCAGTTCCAGTTGCAGAAATCTATCATGCTGTGGAAGGTGCTAACGGAGAATTAGGATTTTATTTAATAACCGACGGAAGTAGAACACCATATCGTTTGCATTTCAGAAGACCTTGTTTCATTTATTACCAAGCTTATATTGAAATGATTAAAGGCGGAATGTTATCAGACGCCATCGTAATATTATCAAGTTTAAATGTAATTGCGGGCGAATTAGACGCTTAAGAATTATGGAAAAATCACATATCAAACAAGAGATAAACATTACTGAACCTTTGATGGCTCGCATCAATGAGTTAATCAGTCATTATCCCGCAGATAAAAAGAAATCGGCTTTATTACCTGTTTTACACGAAGTTCAAGATGCTCACGACAATTGGTTGAGTATTGAATTGCAAAACAAAGTAGCAGAGATTTTAGAAATATTACCTATTGAAGTATATGAAGTAGTTACTTTTTATACTATGTTCAACCAAAGGCCCATTGGAAAATACATGTTCGAATTTTGTCAAACTTCTCCTTGTTGTCAAAACGGTGTAGAAGATTTAATGGATTACACTTGTTCTAAATTGGGTGTAAAAGTGGGTGAACCAACACCAGACATGATGTTTGAAGTTCGTGGTGTAGAATGTCTTGGTGCTTGTGGATATGCTCCAATGATGCAATTGGGTGATTTCTACCAAGAACATCTTACCAAAGAAAAAATCGATCAATTAGTGTCTGATTGCAAAGACGGAAAAATCACTTTACACGATAAATAGTATCATGGGAAGAAAAATATTATTAGACAAAATCAACGTTCCAGGT
>CAIRMK010000308.1 GCA_903879645.1 uncultured Bacteroidota bacterium | reverse complement strand
GGTTCTTCGGTGACAACCAAACATTTTTTAGCTTTCTTAACTGATTTAAAAATGGCTTCTTCATCTAGCGGATACAATGTTCGCAAATCGATGATCTCAACTTGATTTTTCATCATTGCCGAAGCATTTAATGCCCAATGAACTCCCATTCCGTAAGTAATTACCGTAATCGTTTCATCCGTTTCTTGTTCCCAAATCTCTTGAACGATATTTGCTTTTCCAAAAGGTAATATATAATCTTCACTTGGTTCATTCACTCTTGCAGAATCAGTACCTTTTACTTTACTCCAATACAAACCTTTATGTTCCAAAATCACAACAGGATTTGGGTCATAATAAGCCGCTTTCAACAATCCTTTTAAATCGGCACCATTACTCGGATACGCAATTTTTATACCGCGAATATTGGTTAAAACACTTTCTACAGATGAGGAATGATAAGGACCACCACTTCCATAAGCACCAATCGGCACACGCAAAATCATACTCACAGGCCATTTTCCGTTAGATAAATAACAAGAGCGACTGACTTCGGTAAATAATTGGTTCAATCCTGGCCAAATGTAATCAGCAAACTGCACCTCAACAATTGGCTTCAAACCAACAGCCGACATTCCGACTGTGGAACCCACAATAAAAGCTTCTTGGATTGGGGTATTAAAAACACGTTCGTCTCCAAATTTCTGTGCTAAAGTCGCAGCTTCTCTAAAAACACCACCTAGTCTTCCGCCAACGTCTTGTCCATATAACAAACATTCCGAATGCTTTTTCATTAATTCTTCTACAGCAAATAAGGCACAATCGACCATTACTACTTTATCTTCACGCTCTGGATTTCGTTCACCAACTTCTTCTGTAATTGGTGTTGGAGCAAAATCGTGCGTAAATAAATCTTCTGGAGTTGGATCTGCTGCTAATTGCGCTTTATCAAAATCCGCTTGCACTTTGGCAACAGCTGCATCTTCTATTTTTTGAATTTCATCGCTTGTAAATCCAGCATCCAACAATTGTTTTACTAAGACAGGAAATGGATCACGCGATTGCGCTTCTTCCAAATCATCACGGTACCATTCCATTCGAACACCAGAAGTATGGTGATTCAACAACGGCACTTTGGCATGTACTAAAAACGGACGACGCTCTTCACGAATGGTTTGTACCACTTTTTGAACCGCTAAATAACTTTCTGTAAAATTGGCTCCGTCAATCGAAATGGCTTCAATTCCGTGAAATCCTTTGGCATATTCAAATGCATTTTGAGCACGAGTTTCAGCCGCATTTGCCGAAATATCCCAACCGTTATCTTGCACTAAATATAAAATCGGAAGTTGCTTTAAAGCTGCCATTTGCAAGGCTTCAGCAATTTCTCCTTCAGTTACTGACGCATCACCAAGCGAACAAACGACAATTGGTTTTAACTCAGTATTATCTTGAATTCCTGTATTTTCTTTATACCAAAATCCCATGGCTGCTCCAGTCGCTGGAATCGCTTGCATACCGGTTGCTGATGATTGATGCGGAATTTTAGGTTTATCAGCATCTTTCAAACTCGGATGACAATAATACGTTCTTCCGCCCGAAAACGGATCGGCTGCCTTTGCCATCAATTGCAACATCAAATCGTAAGGTTGCATTCCAATTCCCAACATCATAGCATCATCACGATAATACGGAAAGGCATAATCTTGTGGCAACAATTGCATCGCAATCGCAATCTGAATCGCTTCATGACCTCGTGAAGTGGCGTGCACGTATTTGGAAACTATTTTGAAATTATCTTCATACAAAGTCGCCATTGCTTTGGCAGTTGCCATTGTTGAAAAGGCACTTTCAAGTATTTTTTTATCTAACATTTATTTTCGATTTGAAAATCTATTACTTTATTGGAACACAGATTGGAGAAATTAGAGAAATTTTCAAAATCTGTTAAATTTCTTAAATCTGTGTTCCTGAAAAATTATTTTGCTTCAACAATCCAACCAAATTCATCTTTGATATCTTGAACTTTAATGGCATTTAAAGTATCATTTACCATTACCGAAACTGGGTTCGCTTCAGGGAATTTAAGCGACAAATCATTGTTTCCAATTTCTTCAATCATAGCAATTCCAACGGCTGTTCCGGTTCCAAAAGCTTCTTCTAAAGTTCCTTTTTGAGATGCTTCAATGATTTCAGTAATAGTAATTGGTCTTTCGGTTACTTCAAAACCTTTGCTTCTTAATAAATCAATCACACTCATTCGTGTAATTCCTGATAAAATCGAACCCGTTAAACTTGGAGTAATGAATTTTCCATCTATTTTAAAGAAAATATTCATCGTTCCCACTTCTTGAATGTATTCAAAATCTTGAGCATCTAACCATAACACTTGGTCGAAACCTTTCGCTTTGGCATATTCTGTCGGACGAATGGCTGCTGCATAATTTCCTGCTGCTTTGGCTTCCCCAGTTCCACCGTTTACAGCACGAACATAT
>CAIRMK010000307.1 GCA_903879645.1 uncultured Bacteroidota bacterium | reverse complement strand
GTAATAAAACCTAATGGTACCTCATCAGAAGTATCAAAAGGCATGGGTCTTCCTTGAATGGCTAACGAATTGGCAGCAACTAAAGAGTATAATGAAATTGGTGAACCAAAACTAAAATAATCCCCATCAAAGCCTTCATCCAATCCTAAGGTTGCATTTTTAGTATAGCCAATAAGGGTTTGTTTATAGTCTCCTTGGCTGTTGCTGATATCCAACCATATTCTATTCATTTCTGTAGTAGAGGAGGAATTTGAATTGGAAGTTTTAAAGAATTGATTATCATTACCCGCTATCCGCATAGAGTTTTGGAATTTGGCAGTTCCTGATGCTAATCCTTTAATAAAGAACGATTCCCCAGCAGCAATTTTCCCCGTAGGAACATTAGTATTTAATCCTCCTGTCGTTCCACTTGGAGCAGCACTAGTTCCCGTACCTCCAAGATAATTGTAAACAGCATAATCATTATTAGAATAATTATTATTTGTAATAGCCGTGTTATGTGTCCACAAATAAATAGTTTTATCTACGAGAGCTGTATTAAAAGGACTAGCCATAAACAAATCAATATTTAAAGCACTTGGATAAGGGTTCCCTATTAAGTTTAAATTACCAGGCCCTACTATTGGTGTTGTAATCGTTCCACTATTAGGAATCCCCATAAAGGAAGCATGATATACTTGAGCCGAAGTGGCACTAAAGGTTTGAGGTGCTCTTATTATATATCCTTTCCCGATGTTCATCAATGAATTAGAGGCTATACTCGTCCAACTACTTGTTGCAGCATTAAAATACATATATTTATCAGATAGAGTTAATGGAGAAAGCCCAACTAAGGTTTGCGGATAAACGGGTGAAGACCAATAAGTAAAATCAAACAATCGCATAGGATTGGTATCGCGTTGATAGGTAATATTACCACTATTACCGCCACTATATACTCCACCAGAATTGGCAATATCATTTACTTGCACCAAACTAGCATTGTTTTCAAAGGTTAAACTACCTCCTACGACATTTACGTTATTTTGAACGATTAATGAAGTACCTGCTTTGATTAAAACAGAACCACTATTAACAATAACGGCGCAGGCATTTAAGTCACTTGTAGAGGTATAATTCCCATTAAAGATGACTTGAGTTGAACTGTCTGGAATTCCATTACTCCAAGTAGTTCCATCCCAAGTAGTGCTTTTTAAAGTAATGTTCAAAGTTCCTATTTTACTACAAGCACCATTTATACTTGTCACGGTTACAGTGGCAATTGTATTTGTTTTTAGATATACAGTGGTTCTATTTGAATTAGCCACATAAGGAATAGTTGCAGTAGAATTAGCATATAAAGTGCCAGCTGTTGTTGTCCATGTATAACCACTTACCCCAGAACCTGTAAGAGTAACAATTGTGTTCGCAAAACATATTATATTAGTGTTCGCAGTAATAACTGGAGTGGTACAATCAACAGAAATAGTATCTAAAACAAGTTGCGTAGTGGATGGATTTGAGGTTGCTTTTAAATAGAATCCAATATAGTAAACACCCGTAGTGGATCTAGTAAATGTAAACGAATTAGAAGCAGCCGTACTAACTCCAACATGTGAAAAAAGTTTATTAGCTGGAACCAACATGGTTGCGTCATTAACAGTCCCAATATACACATCAAAGTCAGCTGTTCCCAAAAGAGCGGCATAATCATAGGATAAAGTATAATTGGTTGCTGATGACAAGGTTATTGGCTTTGTGAAAAAGAAGTTTCCAACAGCAGTGGCTTGTAAATTTCCCATGGAAAGATTCGTTTGCCAATCGCCTCCGTTACTGGAAGTACAGTGAGGTAAAGCAACACTCAATCCTGTAAAATCTTCGAGATAGGGGACAGAATAAGGTACACATTTAGTTGTAAAACCTGCTGAAGCGACCCAATCACTATAGAAAGAAGTACCACAATTACCTCGTATCCAACAATAATAAAAGGTCTCAGGAGATAAACCAGTAAGAGCAGCTGATGTTAAAGTTGTATAAGTGCCAGAAACACTTGGTGGTGTAGTAGTTAGCGTAAAAGCATATTCATATCCTGGTGAAATTCCTGTCCAATTTATAGTTGCTGTAGAACTAGTAACATTCGAAATGATCGGCAATGAGATGGGCAATTGGCAAACCGGACTAGAACACTCTACTTGAATATCAAATCCACTAGATTGATAAGAAATAGCTCCGGTTGTATAACTTCGATTAGAGTTAAATTGTACCGTAAGCGATCCATCTGAAGACAAGTAAGACACATAGGGTGTTGACAATGATGCAACTGTAAAAGGTGAACCCATAATAGTATTTCCAGAAGCTGAATTATTATCATACACAATCAAACTGGAACCTGCTGCCAAATTATAATTTGCTGCAACAAATGTTACTTTAACTTTTAAAGAAGGATCTACAGGCGTAAAAGTCAATATATTAGCTTGCCCATTGGAATAATTATCATCCACTCCTCCAACATCATAAAAATGGTATACTGCTGAAGTAGGAACAGAAATTGCACAATTCGTTGGAGTACTTGTAGTTGTCACATTAGGAACAACTATAGTATTATCAATTAATGCAGAAGAGGTCCATGAAAAATCATCGAAACATAAACTTCCAAAAGTATTAAAGGGTCGTGTATCATTAATTCTAAAAAAATAGCCATAAGGACTAACCGGAAAATTAGCAGTCACGGTAACTAACTGCCAAACATCTTTGATAAGTGGAGGAACCAAAGCCGAAGAAACAGTATAAACAAGAGGATTCAAAGGAGTTGAAAGAGTCGTTGCACCATTATATATAGTTGTCCAAGTTATTCCATTATCATCAGAAAAACAAAAGGAATAGCTTTGAGTTGGACCGGTGCTTTTAGTCCAAAAAGAAAAAGTATGAGGAGTATTTATTTTTGGTGATGTAATGTAGGTTGGACTGGTTAATTTTACATTTGACTGCACAACAGATTGCTCACCAGATCGTGCATAATTATTACTAATTGGATAAGACCAGGTTCCTCCAGAAGTAACCCAACCATCACTAACCATTTTAGTCTGATTTCCACCTGTATAATACTGATAAGGACCACATTGTGAATATCCTTTATGGACAAACAAAAACAGTAAAAAAATGGAAGAATAGAATAGAATTGATTTTAGTTTACAATCAATTGTAGTAACCAGCAATAAAGTATTTTTCTTCATCG
>CAIRMK010000306.1 GCA_903879645.1 uncultured Bacteroidota bacterium | reverse complement strand
GATTGAAATAAATCCAATAAAAATAATTAAAAAGAATATAGATTCGGTCAAACCAGTAAAACTTAAAAATATCATTTGTTTGTTTTTATTTATGAAAAAATATGAAGTGTATATTGCAACCAAACAATATTAATTGCATTTAGAAATGTGCCTATTAGTCTTAAATTCTTTCCTTCTAAATTTTTATCTTCCTTTAATTTATACCATGAAACCCAAGACGTAATAAAACATATTGGCACAAAAAAAATTGGAAAGAAAATAAACCCGCCTATTCCAGTTGCAAATGTTAATATTGCAAAAATATCCGTCTTATTAGACTTTGATGATTCTACGGAAGCAGATTGAAAATGGCTATTATTTTCATAACTATTGCTGTTGTTTTCAGAATAATTATTTTTTCTATTGCTTATTGGATATGCACATTTCACGCATTTTTCAGCATGTTCTGAGACTTGTGTACCACATTCGGGACAAAAAATTAAAGCCATATTTTATTTATTTTAATTAATAACTCCTCACGCCCTTGCCATCGCACATCGGGCACATTCTTCCCTCAGTTTCTCCTGTAGCAATATTTTTAGCTGTTTCGATTCCAGTTCCTTTACATAATGGACACTTATTTTGTTCATAGACTTTTCCGTCATTACCCATTTTGTAATCTCCTTGGTTATTAGTGTTAGATTCTCCTTTCTCTAAATCAACTCCATATTTTTTAGTAACCTCATTAAATTGCTGATTATGTTTTCTACCGCAAGTTGGACTACAAATTTGTCCTTGATATGGGTCTTCTAATTCTCTCCAAACACCATCGGTTCCCTCTTCATAACCACGATTAGCAAACTTGTTTCCACAAATAGAACAGATATTTGAAGTGACTTCATTCCCATTTTCTGGAGATTGCGATGTAACGGATTTAATATTGTTTTGATTAGTTACGACCGAATCAATATCATTATTTTTTTTATTTTGAGCCTTTATATAAAAAAGTGCAATTATAATTACGATTAAAATTGGATTTATAATTCTCTTATTAGTATCGTAAAAAGTTTGTTTTTGCGGTTGTGTCATAACTAAATCATTTATTATGTGAGTTTTATTTTATCTTCTAATCCATAGAAACGAAAGTGTATTTGCTTGTTGTCATATCATATTTACCTTTCTCAAAAATGTGCCCCTTATAGTTCGGGTCGCTTGCATCAAGTGTATCATAATAATCTCTTTCAACTAACAACACATTTTTATCAGACAAACCAGTTGCGAAAAAGTGTAAATCTATTAGTGATAATTTATTTGATTTCTTATCATATATAATTGTTTGCGAATTGCTTCCCATCGTTAAACAATAACTAACAATTATTTTATCGTCAGTAACAATTAGATTTTTACCATAATTATCATCACTTAAATTAATAATTATGCCACTATTATTTGAACTAATTTCTTTTATTTTCCCAGTTCCTAACCAATAATCTTTTGATAATTCTGTTTTTGCTTCGTTACTCAATTTTTCAAAATCAAAATATTTAATTGATTTGGAAATATCCACTTTGTTATTGTTTTTTTGACAGCCAACAAGAAAAAGTAAAATAAAAAATGTATAATAAAATTTCATAATATTAAGTTTTTGAGATTGTTAATTTTTATCAAAAATATATTAAACGAAAACAATAATATTATTGAATAATTTAACGTGCCATTTTTGCGATTTATCGCATTCTTAATTGAATCATATAATTCATATAAAACAGAAAATATAGGTTGTAAAAAAAGCCATAGAAACTATGGCTTTAAAGATTTACTAAAATGAAATTACTGTAAAATTTAAT
>CAIRMK010000305.1 GCA_903879645.1 uncultured Bacteroidota bacterium | reverse complement strand
TTTTAAATCGTGATATAGAAATTCAATTGCATAAAAGCGAATTGGATATTCAATCCAAAGTAAAAGAGGGACAAACTTCTTTTGCGCGATTTACTTATAAAGACAACGAAAAAGTCATTACTTGGGATTTAGTTCAAAATAAAAATGTGGTAATAGGAAAGGGAAATAACATAACTACCGATTTGTTTTCCAATTCAAATAACTCATTTTCATCCTTGGCTTACCTCTTGCCTGAATATAAATAGTTGATTTCTTTTTGAAAATTGAAAATGCTGCAAACGAAATCGACTTGAATGAAATTGTAACTAAAATAAGTGCTATCGACGGAATAAACATGGTTTATAATGTAGATAAGAACAAAATAAAATCTAAAAATAATTTAATTTTTTAATAAAAATGTCAACAAGAAAAAAGACTAAAATTGTAGCCACATTAGGTCCTGCTTGTAGTTCAAAAGAAGTAATTAAAGACATGATTGATGCCGGAGTAAATGTATTCCGTATTAATTTTTCTCATGCTGATTATACTGATGTTAAAGAGAGAATCGATATCATCAGAGAATTGAATCACGAATATGGTTATACTACTGCCATTCTAGGTGATTTGCAAGGCCCAAAACTTCGTGTAGGAGTTATGAAAGAAGATGTTGTTGTAAACCCAGGTGATATTATTACTTTTCAAACTGCCGAAGACGTTCCTGGAACTAAAGAACGTGTTTACATGAACTATAAAGAGTTTCCAAGAGACGTTAAGCCAGGCGAAAAAATCCTTCTTGATGATGGAAAATTAATGTTTGAAGCTCTTGAAACTAACGGAACTACAGAAGTTGTTTGTAAAGTAATTCAAGGTGGTCCGTTGAAATCTAAAAAAGGAGTAAACTTGCCTAATACTAAAGTTTCATTGCCTGCACTTACTGCTAAAGATATTAAAGATGCTATTTTTGCCATAGAACAAAATGTAGATTGGATTGCGCTTTCCTTCGTAAGAACACCAGCCGATTTAGAAGAATTGCAAGATTTGATTGCAAAACATTCAGATCATAAAATTCCAATTATAGCTAAAATTGAAAAACCAGAAGCAGTAGAAAATATTGATAAAATTGTAGCTTTCTGTGATGGTTTGATGGTGGCTCGTGGTGACCTTGGAGTTGAAATTCCAGCACACGAAGTGCCTTTGATTCAAAAGAAATTAATTCATAGAGCTAAAACAGCTCGTATTCCTGTAATTGTGGCCACACAAATGATGGAAACTATGATTACTAGTTTAACACCAACTCGTGCAGAAGTAAATGACGTTGCCAACTCTGTAATGGATGGTGCTGATGCAGTAATGTTGTCTGGAGAAACTTCTGTCGGGAATTATCCTGTTCAGGTTATTGAAAAAATGACGCAAATCATTGAAGCAGTTGAAGATTCTCCACTTATATTGGTTCCTCAAAATCCACCTCACGTTAGAACGAAACGTTTTATCACTAAATCTATTTGTTATCATGCTGCTACTATGGCTAATGATATTAAAGCGAAAGCAATTTCAACGTTGACAAATAGTGGTTATACTGCTTTTCAAATTTCGGCATGGAGAC
The DNA here is from genome assembly GCA_903879645.1 of uncultured Bacteroidota bacterium. Taxonomy (GTDB): domain Bacteria; phylum Bacteroidota; class Bacteroidia; order Flavobacteriales; family Flavobacteriaceae; genus Flavobacterium. The sequence goes on along the minus strand of CAIRMK010000305.1, from coordinate 11,168 downwards.
CATCGGCGCATATTTTGGTTTATACTTCTAACAGAAGAATTTTAACGCAATTGAATTTGCTTTGGGGTGTAAATGCTTTCTTCTACGATAAGTTTGTAAGTACAGACGATACGGTAGAAGACATCAACCAAATTGCAAAAGACAATGGTTATGTTAAAAAAGGTGATATGTTGATTAACCTTGCCGCTATGCCTGTTGTTTCTAAAGGTATGGTGAATACATTAAGAATTTCAGAAATAGAATAGTTTCTATTGCATTTTATATACCAAACCTCGTTTCTTTATTGAAGCGAGGTTTTTTGTTTTAGATAATACCTTACAGAATAAATCTTAGTAATAATTTATAACAAAAAAGCCCAACATCACTGCTGGGCTTTTTATAAACTTCAATAAATTACCAAATTTTAACTCTTTTTTCAGGAGCCAAGTATAAAGAATCTGTTGGCTTAATTTTAAATGCTTCGTAAAATTCAGGAACATTACGAACTACACCATTAATACGGAATTTTGCAGGTGAGTGTGGGTCACCAGCAATTTGACTTCGCATAGCTTCTTCTCTTTGTTTATCCAACCACACTTGTCCCCAGCCTAAGAAAACACGTTGCATTCCGGTATAACCATCCATCACAGGCGCTTCTTTTCCATTTAAACTCATTTTATACGCTTTAATAGCAATACTCAATCCACCTAAGTCGCCGATGTTTTCACCCAAAGTAAAAGCACCATTTACATTCAAATCAGGAAATGCTTTGAAACCGCTGTATTGCGCTACTAAAGCTTCTGTTTTTGCTTTAAATTTAGTTAAATCTTCTGGCGTCCACCAGTTTCTCATTACACCATCACCATCAAATGTAGCACCTTGATCATCAAATCCGTGACCAATTTCGTGACCAATCACGGCTCCAATTCCACCATAATTTACAGCATCATCAGCATTTAAATTAAAGAAAGGAGGTTGCAATATCGCTGCTGGAAATACAATTTCATTCAATGATGGATTATAATAAGCATTTACAGTTTGAGGTGTCATTCCCCATTCTTTGCGGTCTACTGGTTTTCCTAATTTATGTAACAAACGGTTGTATTCAAATTCAGTAGCTCTTTCTGCATTACCATACAAATCATTTTTAACCACTTTCAAGGTAGAATAATCTCTCCATTTATCAGGATAACCAATCTTAATCATGAATTTATCTACTTTTTGTAACGCTTGTTTTTTAGTAGCTTCACTCATCCAATCTAATTTCTTAATGCTTTCCGCATAGGCTTTCAATAGATTTTTAACCATTCCTACCATACGTTCTTTTGCTTCTGGCGAGAAATGTTTAGCAACATATACTTTACCTACCATTTCCCCTAAACTTCCGTTTACAGAATTAACAGCGCGTTTCCAATCATCTTCTTGTTTCTCTGTTCCATAAAGCGTTTTACCATAAAACTCAAAGTTTGCTTTGTCTAACTCCGTAGTCAAATGACTCGCTGCATTATTAATCAAACTCCATTTTAAATAGGTTTTCCAAGTATCTATTGGGGTACTTTTAATAATTCCATTCAAACTTTTTGTATATTCTACTTGCGATACTACCAAAATCTTTTGATTTTCAATACCCGCATTTTTAAGCATTGCATTCCAATCAAAGTCGGGCATCAAAGTTTTTAAATCCCCAATCGCATACTTATTATACAATTTAGCCGTCTCACGAGTATCTTCTTTCGTCATTTGAGCTTTAGCCATTGTTGTCTCCAAAGTCATAATTTTAGCTGCGCTTTCGGCAGGCGTTGGCATACCTGTTAGCGTCAACATTTTTTCTATATGAGCCAAATACTTTTTACGAACATCCGTCATTTTAGCATCCGTCTGAAGGTAATATTCTCTCTCTGGAAGCCCTAGTCCACTTTGCCAAGTCATTAAAGTGTACTCATTCGGGTTTTTATAATCTTGATTCACCGAAATAGCAAACGGAATGGCAATACCCGTTCTATTTGCTTTTCCAAAATAAGCTGCCAAGTCAGTATAATTCGCAATAGCATCAATATTTTTTAATTCTGGTTGAATAGGCATAATTCCTTTGGCATCTCGCTCTTTTCTATTCATATACGACGCATAGTAATCACCAATTTTTTGTTGGTCAGTACCGTTGGCAAAACTTCCTTTAGAAGCTTCTTCAATGATGATTTTAACATCTTTTTGAGATTGATCATACAACATATCAAACGAACCATAAGATGATTTATCCGCTGGAATTTTGTTGGTTTTTAACCATGTTCCATTTACATATTCTTGAAAATTATCGCCTGGTTTGGCAATAGTATCCATATTCTTTTTAGTAATCCCAGAAACAAGTTCCTGTTTCTTGTTGCATGATGCGAAGAGCACCGTTGCCGCTAAAAGAGTGATTTTAATATTCTTCATTGATTGTTATTTGTTAATTAGACGGTAAAGTTAATAATTTTATAGATAAGTAGTTTTTTGTTTCTATTTGTTACACTATCAATCTTTTGATTGTAAATACTTCCAAAAAAACAGCACGTAAAAAAAGCCCAACATCACTGCTGGGCTTTGATTTATTCTATGATGATTATTTTCTATTTAGTTTTGATAACAAACGTAAAAACTCTATATAAAGCCATACTAATGTAATCATTAATCCCATGGCGCCATACCATTCCATATATTTTGGCATCTTTTGCTCAGCTCCTTTTTCAATTTGATCAAAATCTAAAAACAAATTTAAAGCTGCAATAACAATAACAAAAGCACTAATACCAATACTAGTCATAGAGTTTCCATAATGCACCGGTTGAAAGCTTGTAAACATTGAAATCAACCATGAAAGCATATAATAAACCCCAATAGCCAAGGTAGCTGCTACTACAACTGATCTAAACTTTTCAGTTACTTGAACAATTTTAAATTTATATAAAGCAAGACAAACTAAGAAAGTCACAAAAGTGCAACTTACGGCTTGAATTACGATACCCGGATACATTCTTTCAAAAATAGCGGATATTCCTCCAATGAACAATCCTTCAGCAACCGCATAAGCTGGCGATAGATAAGAAGAAAGTTGTGGTTTAAATGTAGTAATCAACACAAAAACAAGTCCAGCAATAGCACCTCCAATAGTAAAACCAATAGGATTTTCACCATTAAATGCCATATTCCAAGTAAAAAAGGCACCTGTAACTAATAGCAATAAAAGAATAAAACTCTTATTTATAGTTCCTGATACCGTCATAGTTTGGTCATAATCAATTACAACAGCATCATACGTTTTAGATGTATTCGTATACGAATCTGTTTTGAAAAATGGATTTCTTGAATTCATAATTTAAAAATTTAGTGCTTCAAATATACTTTATCTTTTCTTAATCTAAAAAAATTTTACTAAAATATTAACTTATTTTAACCCTTCACGGAAATGTATTTTTAGCCTTATAATAAGGACTATTCATCTTAAAATTCAAACCGCAACTGAACCACTACCGTCTTCTTTACTTCGGTATTGAGATTGTTTAAAGATATCCCCAACAAACGAACGGAATCTTTCATGCGTTCTTGATAGAGTAATTCTTTGGCGGTTTCTAGCAGTAATCCTTTGTCGGAGATAAAATACGGCAAGGTTTTGCTTCTAGTTTGGGTCGTAAAATCGCTGTATTTTATTTTGAGCGTGACCGTTTTCCCCGAAATATGGTACTTCTTTAATCGCTTTTCGAGTTCGGCTGCAATGCGTTCCAATTTTTCTACCATAAAAATTTCAGACGTTAGATTTTGGTAAAAAGTATGCTCGGCTGCCACCGACTTTGAAATTCTATTGGGTTTGACTTGACTGTTGTGAATGCCTCTAACAATGGCATAATAAAACAACCCACTTTTGCCAAAATGCTGTTCAAGATATTCTTTGGTTTTTGACTTTAAATCCTTTCCGGTAAAGATACCGTGTTGGTACATCTTCTCTTTGGTCACTTTCCCAATTCCGTAGAACTTTTTAATCTCTAATGCTTCTAAAAAACCTTCAACCTCACCGGGGGTTACCGTCTTTTGCCCGTTGGGTTTGTTGTAATCGCTGGCAATTTTTGCCACAAACTTGTTGACTGATATTCCCGCCGAAGCAGTAAGCCCCACCTCGTCAGAGATTCGTTTTCTAATTTCTTGGGCAATCAAACTGGCACTAGGATTTCCTTTCTTGTTTTGAGTCACATCCAAATAGGCTTCATCTAATGATAACGGCTCAACTAAATCGGTATAATCAAGGAATATCTTTCTGATTTTGTTAGAGATTTCTTTGTAACGGTCAAAACGAGGGCGCACAAAAATCAACTCAGGACAATTTCGTTTGGCTTGCACGCCACTCATGGCACTTCGCACACCAAACTTGCGGGCTTCATAACTTGCTGCTGCCACAACGCCACGTGCTTCGCTGCCGCCTACAGCCAATGGTTTCCCTTTGAGTTCGGGATTGTCCATCTGCTCTACCGAAGCGTAGAACGCATCCATATCTACATGGATGATTTTTCGTTGTTTGATTTCGTCTGACACACTACAAATTTAGAGAAATTTAGCATCAAAAAACGTTCATAATTTTGTAGCAATAACAAAATAAAAAGCTCTATTTTAAGCACAGACATTACTTTAATACACTTGGGGGGGGAAGATACCCAATTGCCTGTTGAAATTCTATCTAAAAACTTGTCGATAAGGGTATAGTGTTAACATAAGTTAAGTAAAGGTCGCGACCTCCCCCGCGCAATTTCTATCTATCATAACTATTCTAGCCATTATTTTTTATGATAATTTCATCCATAATAGTCCTTTTTTCATTTTTAGAAAACTCATTTATTAAAAAAAGACTTTTACTCCTATCATTTACTTTCAAGGCTGTCTTGTAACGTCTCTATTTCGTATGTTTTGCAACCAAGGCTTATCAAAGTCGTTACTCACTCGCCTATTTTGCAACTAAGGCTTATGCGAATCGTTACTTTATATCCTCTGCAGTAAAATAGGATAGCAAAAGTCTTTTTTTTCTTACATCAACATAAAAAATATTGGATATTATTTCTCATTTCTGTTTTTTTATAGAAAAGGATAACTTCTGTTATTGCTATTAGTTTTAATGTTTAGCTTTCGCAGAATGATAAAGATTTAGTAAGTTTGTTATTCCTTCTGAATAAACTTTAAGAATGGCAATACCTTATTAGTATGATAGAAATAGAGCGAAAATATTTGGTGACTTCTTTGGCTTTTAAAGACGAGGCTCATACTCAAAATGAGATTGCACAAGGGTATCTTACTTCTAATCCCGAACGCACAGTTCGTATTAGAATAAAAGGGACAAAAGGCTATATTACCATTAAAGGGGTAGGCAATGAAAGTGGTACTTCCCGAATGGAATGGGAAAAAGAAATTACGGTGGACGAAGCCAAATCATTGTTACAACTGTGTGAGAAAGGTGTAATTGATAAAACCCGTTATGAAGTAAAATCGGGTCATCATACCATAGAAATTGATGTATTCCACGGCGATAATGATGGCTTAATCATGGCAGAAATTGAACTTCAAAACGAAGATGAAGCTATAGAAAAACCAAATTGGCTTGGAACAGAAGTCACCGGAGACAAGCGCTATTATAACGCTTATTTAAGTTTACATCCGTATAAAAACTGGTAGTTTATTTTTGAAGTACTTCTAAAGTAACTTTAATATATCCCATACCACTACTGGAAGCAATGGTGTAGAATGCTTTTCGCGATAAGTCTATTTCTCTACCTCTAACAAAAGGACCGCGGTCAATTACTTCAACCACAACCGATTTTCCATTGGCTTCATTAGTAACTCGAACTTTGGTGCCAAAAGGAAAGGATTTGTGAGCAGCCGTTAATTTATTCTTATCATATCGTTTTCCGCTTGCCGTTCTTCTTCCATTAAATTTATCCGCATAATAAGAGGCGTGAGCTCCTTTTTTATAGGGTTTAAACTTCCCTTGGTATTGGACTAGCGTATCGGCAAGGTTAATTTCTTTTTCAGCGGAATTATTCTTTTTAAGGATAGAGTCAACCGTAGCCTTGCTTTGATTCTTTTTCCCCGACAACATAGATTGTGCATAAAAAGTAGTACCCACAATCGTTGTTAGAAGAAGAAAAAGTGCTATCTGTGTTCGTCTTTTCATTTTTTGTTTTTGAATTGATTTAACAAAAATAATGCCTTTATAAAAGCAACACTTTAGCATGGTGACTACAGCATTACTTTAAAAAACTTTTATTAGGTTTTTGGTTGGATTAAAACCATAAACGCCAAGGTATTCTTGCTAAAATTAAAAGTAATCCCAAGCCATAAAACATAGTTATCGACTTGAATTTAGCTTCATTGGTAGTTGCTTTTTTGTGTTTAGTCCATCCAATTGTAATCAAAGCTATTGCAATGATATTTACTAATGGATGTTCCATCGATGGGATTCTGATATCTGATTCTGCCATTTTCCCAAAAGAAGCTAATCCTAATGGGGAAACAAAATATAAAATCAAACCAATAACCAATTGGATGTGAGTTGCTATTAAACCAAACAAGGCAATTTTTCTGTCTTTGGCTGTGAATTCTTTTTTAGATGTCATTCCAATGACTGAATTAACAATAGCAACAACTAACAATAAAAGAGCTAAATAAGCCCAGCCTGAATGGAATTTTTGTATGAAATCGTACATATTACTATAATTTTTGTTTTAACAAATGTACAGAAAAAAGAATAAAAAAACCTCATCCAGTAAGAATGAGGTTTTATATTATTTGTTTATTAAGAAATGTGAAAGTAAAAACTCGGTAGAACTATCATGCTTTTTGACCTGCTTTGAGTGTATTTCTTCCAAAATAGAATTGGCTAATTGTTTTCCTAATTCGACACCCCATTGGTCATAACTAAATATATTCCAGATGATTCCTTGTACAAAAATTTTGTGTTCGTATAATGCCACTAACGACCCTAAAGACTCAGGTGTCAGTTTTTGAATTAAGATAGTATTCGTGGGTTTATTACCTGTAAAAACTTTAAACGGTTTTAAATAATCTGCCTTGCCTTTGTCAATCCCTTGTTTTTCAAATTCTGCTTTTACTTGTTCGGCAGTTTTCCCATTTAATAAGGCTTCTGTCTGCGCAAAAAAGTTTGACATTAATTTATCGTGATGATCTTGATTGCCATATAATGAATCAACATATCCTATAAAATCAGTTGGAATTAACTTGGTTCCTTGATGAATCAATTGAAAAAAAGCGTGTTGCGAATTAGTACCGGGTTCTCCCCAAATGATCGTTCCCGTTTGATAATTCACAGGCTTTCCATCACGCCCAATACTTTTTCCGTTGCTTTCCATAATTCCTTGTTGCAAATAAGGCGCTAACTTTTGAAGGTATTGCGTGTAGGGAATTAATGCTTCACTTTCGGCACCAAAGAAATTATTGTACCAAATGCTTAGTAATGCTAGAATAACAGGAATGTTTTTATCAAATGATTCGTTTTTGAAATGCTCATCCATTTGATTGGCGCCTTTCAATAACTTATCAAAGTTTTCAAATCCTACTGCCAAACTGATGGATAACCCGACAGCGCTCCATAAAGAGAAACGTCCACCCACCCAATCCCACATAGGGAATATATAGGTAGGATCAATACCGAATTCTGTTACTTTTTGGATGTTGGTAGAAACTGCCACAAAGTGTTTTGCTACATCTTCTTGTTTTGCCGATTGCAAAAACCAAGATCTAATGGTTTCCGAATTGGTAAGAGTTTCTTGAGTAGTAAATGTTTTAGAAACAATAACAAAAAGAGTCGTTTCGGGATTTATTTTTTTGATGATTTCATTCACATGATCACCATCCACATTAGAAACAAAATGAAGATTCAAATGGTTTTTATAATACTGCAAGGCTTCCACCACCATTGCAGGCCCTAAATCAGAACCTCCAATACCGATATTCACTACATCGGTAAATGGTTTTCCAGTATATCCTTTTCTTACTCCTAAAGTGATTTCGTTGGTGAATTTTTCAATGCTTCTTTTAACATGATAAATCTCTGGCATCACATTTACTCCGTTTACTAAAACAGTAGCCGATTCGGGAGCACGCAAAGCTGTATGTAATACCGCTCGGTTTTCCGTTTGATTGATTATATCGCCATCAAAATATTTGGTGATAGCGTCTTTTAAATTTACCTCATCGGTTAGTTGTAAAAGTAAGGCTAAAGTCTCTTGATTGATGTTATTTTTAGAATAATCCACTAAAAAATCATTCCATTGAATATGAAATTTTTCAGCTCTTTCAGTATCTGTTTGGAACATTTCTTTGATGGAGTTGTTTTCCATTGTAATGAAATGTTTTTCTAGATTTTTCCATGCTGTTGTAGTGGATGGATTTGTATTTTGTAAAGCCATTTTGTTAATTTTTGAGAAGCAAAATTAGATAAAAGATTACAGATACAATCAAAGGAATACGAATTTTATCCCTCAAAAAGTTATGCAAACGTTGTAGTTGTATAAGATTTAGTGAAAAAGTTTTATTTCTTGAATTTCAATTCGGCAACACTGTCCAACTCTCGTTTTAAGGGACGCATTTGCTCTTTAAATCTAGGTAAATTTCTGCCTTCCATCACTTGAGAATTAGGAAGTTTTAATTTTAACGCATCCACTTGAACACCGTTTTTCCAGAAACGATAACACACATGAGGTCCTGTAGCTAATCCAGTACTTCCCACTTTTCCAATGACTTCTCCTTGCTTAATGTGTTGTCCACGTCGCACAAGAATTTTAGACATGTGAAGGTATTGAGTAGAGTACACTTTATCGTGTTTCACCTTGACAAAGTTTCCATTTCCTGCGGTATATCCAGCTTGTTCCACAACACCAGTTGCTGTTGTCATAATTGGCGTTCCGGTGGGAGCGGCATAGTCGGTTCCTTTGTGCGCTTTCCACATTAATTGAACAGGATGGAATCTATTTTGGGAAAAATGTGAAGTAATGTTTACAAATTTTAATGGTGCTTTTAGAAAGAAGTTTTTCAACGCTTTACCATTTTCATCATAATAATCGGTTTTACCATTTCTTTCTTGAACAAAAGGGAAAGCATAAATTTTTTCTCCTTTGTATTCAAAAAAAGCAGCTTTTAAACTATCAACTCCATCATAAACAGTGTCGTTAATATAGCGTTCAGTAAAGCTTAAAGCAAATTTATCTCCCTTTTTAGATTTGAAGAAATCGATGGACCAAGCAAAAACTTTTGTTAACCTTCCTGATAAAGTAGGGTCAATCTTTAAACTTCGTAACGTCTGTGTTAAAGGGCCGGTAAGTTCGCCTGCAACCACTCTGCTTTTAAAAGTTAAGAGGCGCTTCTTTTTGTGTCCAACAATGGAATCAGTCAAATCCACTAAATAATACTCTAGTCGAGTTGGCTGGTAAATTAAATATTGAAGTTTGTGGTATTTATCTTTAGAACGAAGACAAACATAAGGTCTTTTAAATCGAACAGAAGTTGGGAAAGAGTCTTTTATAACTTTTATTATCTCGGCGGCTTTTCTTCCGTTAAGGTTTTGTTTTTTTAATATTCTTTCAAAAGTATCTTGGCTTTGAATAGTATCATAATGCACATTAAATTCATCATAATGAAAACCAAAATCCACGATAGGTCTTTGAGGTTCAACATTTTCAATGACAAACTCATCTTGCGATTTTTTACAAGAATACAATGACACTAATACAAATAAAACAACAGCAATTTTTCTCAATACGAGTAATTTATTCTTTTAACAATCTTCTCCCCAGTTTTTCAATTCTTCTTCGCTCCAAAGTTCTGGAAAAAAGATTCTTCTTTGGTATTTTGGATGCATGTATTTTTTCCAATCACTTCCACCAGTAGCTTCTCCTGTTCCATGACCACTTTCAATATATTTTTTGGCAGCATTCAAATGACCCATTACCCAAGTAATGTTTACTGTTCTATCATAATGACGCATTGCCGCAACCAAATCAGCATCTTTTTGATCTGTTTCTGGCAACTGCTTGAATTTTCTCAAAATATTTATGGTATTATATTCTTCCATATAACGTAAAAACTCGTCTTTGTATTTTCTTTCGAATTCAAGAATTAAATAGGATTTCTCCCCAGTTTTATAATCTTTCCCAGCGGCTTGCCAATACAAATGTTCAAAAGCATGAGAATAAGGCGTATTTCGGTCAATAGTAGCTCTAAAACGATAGCCGATAAGATTAATCAAATCGGTAGATGCGAATTCAATTAATCTATATTGAGCACTTTGAAATCCGCTAGCCGGAGTTAAAGTATTTCTGAATTTCATGTACTGATCTACTTCCATTCCATCTCCCATAATATCGAAAGAGGTGGTAAGCATATCAAAGTACCTGCTAATGCGCGTCAATCTGTCAGCAAAAAATTTAGTTTCCAGCTTTTCACAATGACAAACTTGATTGATTTCCCATAGAATCATCTTAAACAACAACTCATTAACTTGATGGTACATTATAAAAACCATTTCGTCTGGCAAAGTGGTTCGTTGGGTTTGCAGATTTAATAACGCGTCTGTTTGAATATAATCCCAATAGGTTATTGGTTTAGACCATAACAATCCCTCAAGATGAGTTTCTGTTTTTTGATTTATAGCATCAAATTTTTTTTCTAATTCTCCAATTAAATGAGTTGTTTCTGTATTCATTATTGTGCTTTTATTGTAAATGGATTTGATAATCCTTTAAACGATTCTAAATCTGCTTTTATAGAACCAACTGCCAAACTGGCTTTTATTCTTATAGGAAGTTTATTGTCATCATCTGAAATCCAAACCGTTAAACTTTCTTGTTCTTTAAAAACCCTGCCCGACTGCACCAATGGTCTAAAAATCATACATGGAACGATTCCAAATTTAGTATCAACATCTTCTTTTCCTATATATTTTAACTTAAATTTAGTGGTTTCATCATCAAAGAACATATCAATTGCTATAGATTCTCCCACCTTCAATCTGTTTACACTTGGATGATTTCGAAGATAATAAAACGTTGAAACAATATCTTGTATGTATTCTGGCGTAGCAAACGATTTATTGGTATTGTTTTTATAATCTTTTACCAAAATAGAGTTTTTATCTTGATTAAAAAAGCCTTCTTGGTCTT
>CAIRMK010000304.1 GCA_903879645.1 uncultured Bacteroidota bacterium | reverse complement strand
TGCGTAGCACCACTATGCAATTAAAAAAAGCTAAAATCTGAAACAAAAACCCTAATTTTTCGCTTCAATCAAAAAAGTTTAAACGACTTCATTATGATAAAAGTTTCAAAAGAATTTATTTTAGATTTATATAAGCCTATAGTTACTACCACACACAAAGGACTGCAAGGCCATGCAATGTTGATAGGAGGAAGTTATGGCAAAATGGGTTCTGTCTGTTTGTCAAGTAAAGCAGCATTAAGAACTGGTTGTGGGTTGGTCAACGCATTTATACCCCAATGTGGTTATGATATTATTCAAATTACTATTCCAGAAGCAATGGTGTTGACGGATGAAAATGAAAAAATGCTTTCTAGTATACAGTATGATTTTGAGCCCAATGCTATTGGTATCGGAATGGGGATGGGGCAGGGGGACCTGACAGAAAAAGCATTTTATCATTTTTTATTGAACAATAAAAGTCCATTGGTAGTGGATGCTGATGGGTTAAATCTTTTATCTAAAAATAGAAATTGGTTATCACTTTTGCCTAAAAAAACTATTATTACACCTCATAAAAAAGAATTGGAAAGATTAATAGGAACTTGGCAGACAGAAGAAGAAAAGATTGAAAAAGTGATTCAATTGTCATTAGAAAATGAAATTATTATTGTGGTAAAAGGAGCTCCCACTATACTTGTTAATGGAGAAATGCTTTATGAAAACACTACAGGCAATGCTGCGTTAGCTACTGCAGGAAGCGGTGATGTATTGACGGGTATAATCACGAGCTTGGTCGCTCAACATTATGATCCAATTCATGCTGCTATTTTAGGGGTATACCTTCATGGATTGACGGCTGACATTGCTTTGCCAGAAATAGGAAGTCATTCATTTATCGCCAGTGATATTATTGGGTATTTGGGTAGGGCTTTTTTAAGTTTGGGATAAAGTGGTATTAGGAACTGCAAGACAACATTGAACTTCCAATTTTATCTTTTGCCCAGTCGGGTCTTTTTACATACCATTTTTCATGTTGAATTTGATCATCATAGGGGTTCTTTAGGACCTCGTGCAATTCATTAATTATTGAATAATCATTTTTGTTTGCCGCTTCAATAGCCAGATGTGCCATATAATTTCGCAATACATATTTAGGATTTACTTTATTCATACTTATTTTGCGATTTTCATCATCTTCATCTTCTTCATTCAATCGATGTAAATAGATTTTAAACCATCGTTCCCAAGCTTTAAGAATGTCTTTCTTAATTTGTTCTGGTTTATAAAAAGCCTCTTCAATTATGGTAATACAACAACCTGGAGAAAATATTTTTTTTATATAATTGAGCTCTCTAAAAAAAATGGTCATATCGGTTTCAGACAATTGCAGAATAGATTCTAAGTCGGAAATTAATTTGTAATCTTCTTTAAGTTTTAATTCAAGTCCCAATTTGCCCCTCATCATATCAATATAATTTTCATGATATAACTTTTGATATTCTTCTAATATATTTTCTAAGGGAGCAGCTTCTTCTATTAAAGGATATAATGCATTTGCTAATTGCAATAGATTCCAAAGTGCTATTTCAGGTTGGTTGCCAAAACGATATCTTCTATGTTCTTTGTCAGTGGTGTTGGGAGTCCAATCTAGTGTATAATTCTCTACCCAGCCGTAAGGTCCATAATCGATGGTTAAGCCTAAGATAGACATATTGTCCGTATTCATTACTCCGTGAACAAAACCCACACGTTGCCAATGCACAATCATTTCACGAGTTTTGTCAGCAACCTGCTTAAAAAATGTTATGTATTTATCTTTACCTTCATCCATTATTTTTGGAAAGAGGTTGGCAATAGTATAGTCGGTTAGTTGCTGTAACGTTTTTAAATCATTTTGAGAAGTAAATAATTCGAAATTTCCGAATCTAATAAATGAAGGTGCCACTCTACAAACGACTGCGCCTTTTTCATAGTCTGGATTTCCATCATACATTACATCTCGTAAAACATCATCGCCCGTTAAAATTAGGGATAATGAGCGAGTGGTTGGAATTCCTAAGTGGAACATAGCTTCACTACATAAATGTTCTCGAATTGATGAGCGCAAAACCGCCAAACCATCGGCTCTACGTGAATATGGAGTACTTCCAGCTCCTTTGAGTTGTAATACCAATATCTTATTATTGTATTCAATTTCGGTGAGAATTATAGCACGACCATCCCCTAATTGACCTGCCCAATTGCCAAACTGATGTCCAGCATAATTCATAGCATACGGTTTAGTGTTTTGGAGCACTTTTTTACCTGAAACTACTTCTAAAAACACTTCTGATTGTGTTTCTTCTTTTGTGATTCCAATTAAAGACGCCACTTCATCTGATACATGAATTAGTTTTGGATTTGATGGAATCCTTGGCGTAACATAAGAAAAACAAGCATTTAAAACCTGTCGAGTTTCGTTGGTTTCGAGACTATCGGCAGGTAATTTTGAAGAAAATATGTTGTTTATTTTTAGTTGCATACCAGTAGTACTAATATACTTTCAAATTTAATGTTTATTTTCAAAATACTACTACACTTTATTTAAAAAATATTCAACAGAATGTTAAATTTATTAATCAAAAAATAAATAAATGTATATTTGAAAACTATGATTAAAATCCTTGATATGGCTAATAAAATTGGGGCTTTCAGAGAAAGGTATTGTTTTCTTTTTTTGTTTTTCTTATTGGTTAGTTGTACCTCAGTTGAAAAATTCAATTACAAATTAGAGCAACCAATTGCCATAGAAAAGCTACAAAAAGATGTTGATTATGCACAGCATAAATTAGAAAAACTACATCCGAGTTTATACAAATACATTTCTAAAGAAAAGTTAAATGGAAAATTTGATAGTGTTAGAACAGCGATCAATAGACCCATGACAAGTAAAGATTTTTTCTTTTTGATAAGTCCCATAATAGCATCGGTTCATCAGGGACATATGATTGTCTCTCCATTATTTAAAAAAAACAACAAAAAAGATTTGAAACGATTTTCGAAATCGGGTATTGGACCATTATCACAATTTGATTTTGAATGGGTAAATTATAAATTGTTTGTTGTTAAAAATAAATCGAAGGAAAAATCAATACAATTGGGTGCTGAAGTTATCAGCATCAATCAAATTTCTCCACAAAATATTTATAATAAATACAAAGAAACATATACCTCAGATGGTTATAATACTACTTATTTAACAAGAGGGTTTTCTAAACGATTTCCTACTTATTTTACTAATGAAATAGGAATACATGATAGTTTGACTTATGTTTTAAAACAAAATGATTCTTTAAAAAGCTTTGTTATCAATCGTTTACAAACAGAAATGAAAACTAAAGAAGCTGTTATTGCAAAAATATCAGACAAGAAAAATGCAATTTCTAAGAAAGAAAAGCGAATTTATGGATACGATGAAGCAAGTAAGACATTCAGTAAAAATTTAAGTTTTGTTCCGACTGATAGTAGTATTGCGGTTTTAAAAATTAGAGATTTTTCAAAAGGAAATTTTCACAAAGCGTATCATGAGTTATTTGACAAATTAGAGCAAAGACATACTCAAACCTTGATTCTTGATTTAAGAAATAATCCAGGAGGACGTGTAGCAGAGGTTGTAGCATTGAATGGTTATTTGACGGATAAAAGTTTTGTGATGCTTCAAAATGCAGAAGTTACCTCTAAAACGAGTCTTTGGAAATTGGGGGTTTTCAGTAAAATATCTAAAGTAAGTTACCCTTTTGTTGCTACAGGTTATCCTTTTTATATGTTATTTTCTTATTTGAGAACCAAAAAAAATAATGATGGTACTTATACTTATTCATTAGTAGGTTCGAAGGAAAGAAAGAGTAAACCAAATCATTTTAAGGGTAAAATATATGTCATAATCAATGGTGGTAGTTTTTCAGCTTCTTGTTTATTAGCCTCAACGTTGAAGTCCAATAAAGATGTCACTTTTGTTGGCGAAGAAACGGGAGGTGGATTTAACTCAACTGTAGCTGGATTGTTGCCCATTTTGACGCTTCCCAATTCAAAATTGCCCTTAAGAATAGGATTAATGGATGTTAAAACAACGCATCAAACCA
This sequence comes from uncultured Bacteroidota bacterium, assembly GCA_903879645.1. GTDB lineage: Bacteria > Bacteroidota > Bacteroidia > Flavobacteriales > Flavobacteriaceae > Flavobacterium. The sequence continues at coordinate 6,878 of CAIRMK010000304.1, read as the reverse complement.
CTGTTTTTGGACATGGAATTTATCCGGATAAAGAAATCATTCCAACAGTACAAGATAAAATTGATAATAGAGACCCCGAATTGGAATGGATTTTGCATGATATTAAATCTAAAACTAACTAATTAATAGTTGTTTAACATATTTTGTTATGTTGCATTACTCCTTATAATATTCTTAAAAATCCTTATATTTGTCGCACAAACTAAACGCAATGACTACTATAGAATCAACAACACAATTAGAACTTTATTTTCAACAATTCCGAAAGAATATTATCGGGATTGACCAAGAGTTTGAATCGCCTTTTGGCAAAAAGAAAATCATCTATACCGATTGGACTGCTAGTGGCCGATTGTATCGTCCAATTGAAGAAAAATTGATGAATGAATTTGGTCCTTTTGTGGCTAATACACATACTGAAACTTCAGTTACAGGAACTGCAATGACTATGGCTTATCATGAAGCTAAGTACATTATCAAAAAGCATGTCAATGCCACAGATAATGATATTTTAATCAATACTGGTACTGGAATGACGGGTGTTGTAAATAAATTTCAACGTATTTTAGGATTAAAAATACCAGAAAATTTAAAAGAATTTACTTGTATTCCAAAGGAATTAAAACCGATAGTTTTTATTTCTCATATGGAACATCATTCTAATCAGACTTCTTGGCTAGAAACAATGGCTGATGTTGAAATTATTCCTGCTGGAGAAAATGGATTGTTTTCTATTGAAAATTTGAAAGTTCTTTTGGAAAAATATAAAGATAGAAGTTTTAAAATAGCGTCGATTACTTCTTGTTCTAATGTGACAGGAATTAGAACACCCTATCATGAAGTTGCTAAATTAATGCACCAAAATAATGGCGTTTGTTTTGTGGATTTTGCATGTTCAGGGCCTTACGTGACTATTGATATGCATCCAAAGGATGCTGAAAGTTATTTGGATGCCATTTTCTTTTCTCCTCATAAATTTCTTGGAGGTCCAGGAACTTCGGGAGTTTTAGTTTTTAATAAAAATTTATATAAAAATAGTATCCCTGATTGTCCAGGTGGAGGAACTGTAAGTTGGACAAATCCTTGGGGAGAGCATAAATATATTGATAATATAGAAGACAGAGAAGATGGTGGAACACCAGGTTTTCTTCAAGTGATTAAAACGGCTTTATCCATCCAATTGAAGGAAAAAATGGGTATTAAAAATATATTAGAACGTGAACATGAAATAGTGGAGTATGTTTTTGAGGCGTTAGGAACTACAGAAAATATCAATATTTTAGCGAAAGAGCATGAAGATAGGTTAGGAGTAATTTCATTTTATATCAGCGATTTACATTTTAATTTAGGTGTAAAAATGTTAAATGATAAATTTGGAATTCAAACTAGAGGCGGATGTAGTTGTGCTGGAACCTATGGTCATTATTTACTTCATGTTGATCAAGAAACATCGCATGATTTAGTATGTTTAATTACTTCTGGGGATTTAATAAAAAAACCAGGTTGGATTAGGATGTCAATTCATCCAACGACAACAACTGCAGAAATAAAATTTGTTTGTGATAGTATTAAAGAATTAGCTTTAAACCATTTACTATGGGAAAAAGAGTATGTTTATAATGGGAAAACAAATGAATTTATTCACAAGGATGCGATGGATTCTGAAAAAGAAATGGTTACTAAATGGTTTTCTATTTAAACCATGTGATGCTATAAAAAAAACGCCTTTCTTTTAAGAAAGGCGCTTTTTTATAGCAATTTTGAACTCTAAATTTTAGATTTTAACCGTCCAATTAAAAGTATCCTCTGCTAATTTATATTGGATTTTAGTCAATTTGTCTTTTAATTGGAGTGCGAATGAATTTTCGATTTTAGGTAAAGTATATTCTACGTCTTGATAAGCAAAAGCGCTTATAGGACTCACTACTGCAGCTGTTCCTGCTCCGAAAATTTCTTTTAAACTTCCATCTTTGGCGGCATTTACTAATTCGTCTACGAGAACTGAGCGGACTTCAACTTCTAAACCTTCACGTCTTGCTAAATCAATTAAACTTTTTCTAGTTACGCCATCTAAAATTCTTTCGCTAGTTGGCGCTGTATATAAAGTATCATTAATTCTAAAGAAAACATTCATAGTTCCCGCTTCTTCAAGTTTGGTATGTGTTGCGTCATCTGTCCAAATAATTTGCTGATACCCTTTATCATTCGCTAATTTTGTTGGATAGAATTGAGCTGAGTAATTACCAGCCGCTTTCGCGGCACCAATACCGCCATTTGCTGCTCGACTATAATGATCAGCAACAATCACTTTAACTTCACCTGAATAATAGGATTTGGCTGGTGAAAGTATAATCATGAAACGATATTGAGTTGATGGCTGCGCTATTACTCCAGAACCAATTGCAATCATAAATGGTCTGATGTATAGTGTATTTCCTAAACCTTTTTTTACCCAATTGCGTTCTAGGTCAATAATAGTTTTCAAGCCATCAATAAATATACCTTCAGGAACTTCAGGCATTGCCATTCTCACTGCTGATTTATTAAATCGATGAAAATTTTCATCAGGTCTGAATAGCCAGACATCATCATTTTCATCTTTGTATGCTTTCATTCCTTCAAAAATTGCTTGTCCATAATGAAACACCTTTGCCGAAGGATCAATCATAAAAGGTTCATAGGGTTTAATAACTGGTTTTTGCCAAGCGCCCTCTTTAAAATCGCAAATTAGCATGTGATCCGTGAAAATATTTCCAAAAGCAATGTTTTCAAAATCTACAGCATCAATTTTAGAAGAAGAAACTTTTACTATATCGATTTCGAGCGTATTTTTTAGACTCATTATTTGTGTTTAGTTAAGTAAAAATATTTTATAATATACTAATAATAAGGTTTTTATAAAAAATTTTAAAGTTTATAATTAATGTCATTTAATATTTTGCTAAACTAATAAAAAAATGAATGTTTTTTTAACAATTCTAAATAAATTCCGATTTTTCTATTTTTTTTTAGTCTACTGCAAAAAAAGTAGATAATTCTCAATAAAAGCAAAAATAAGATACGTTTTTGCGTGCTAGTTTTCAATATCTGATTATTTTTGTAGACCTATTTAAATTAATTCAAGATGAGAAAAATATTTTACACAGCATTAGTTGTTTTAACTTTAACAAGTTGCAAAAAAAATGAAGTGGTTAAATTAGAAGAAAAGACTTCAGCCTACGCAAAATTTGGAGATGGGATTACTGCGGATGGTGCCATTTCCAAAGAAGAATTGCTTGCAAAGTACCAAGCAATGAAGTCGACAGATACCTTACAAGTAAAAGTTTCTGCCAAAATCACTGAAGTTTGTCAAAAGAAAGGATGTTGGATGAATTTAGATTTAGGAGCGGGTAAATCTGCTTTTGTAAAATTTAAAGATTATGGTTTTTTTGTTCCTAAAAATGCAGCTGAAAGTGAAGCTATAGTTAGTGGAAAGGCATTTATTGAAGTTACTTCTATTAATGATTTGAAGGAATATGCTAAAGACGCTGGGAAATCTAAAGTTGCAATAGATAGTATTGTTGAACCAGAAACTAATTATTCGTTTTTAGCTGATGGTGTTTTAATCAAAAAATAAAATCCATAAATGAATAAGGTACTAATTCTTTTATTGGTATTAACTTTTTTTTCTTGTCAAAAAAAAGAAAAGAAAGTTGATTTAAAAGAAGTTAAAAATTCGTGTCACAAAGAGAAGCAGTTCGATTTGTATCAAATGTCTGAAATGGCTTCGCTGATGGAGCAAATGTATGCTTACAATAAACAGATTAAAGATAGAATTGTAAAAGGGGATACCGTTGGAACGTTTCCTGAGTTTTTCAATAAAATTTATATAGCTAAATTTACTACACCAAGTGACAATGATGCTTTTTTTAAAGAAAATGCGAAGAAGTATATTGCTGCTCAAAAATTGATTTATAGTAGTAGTCCTGCCACTATTAATGAGAATTTCAATAAAGGCTTAGATGCCTGCATAACGTGTCATCAAGGTAAATGTGGTGGACCCATTCCTAGAATTAAAAAATTGTATATTCATTAGATTTTGAAAAGAGAGATTCTAACCACACAAGATGGTTCCACAACCATTTATTTGCCTGATTGGAACGAAAGTTATCATTCTAAACATGGAGCAATTCAGGAAGCCTATCATGTGTTTATAAAAAATGGACTTTCTTTATTTGCTGCGCCTATTGGCAAAAGCTCGAGTGAAGGGAGGTCCGTTTCTATTTTAGAGATTGGTTTTGGAACTGGATTGAATGCTTTTATAACATATTTAGAAGCTGAAAAGGCAAATCAAAATATAGCGTACACAGGAGTAGAGGCCTATCCTGTACTTCTTGATGAAGTTATGCAAATGAATTATGTTTCAGAGTTAAATGTTTCGGGTAAAATTGATGTTTTTAATGCCATGCACCAAGCTGAATGGGGTGAAAAATTGTTAGTTTCCAATTATTTTACTTTAACAAAAAGAAAACAATTATTTCAAGATATTTTGGATATTAATCAATTTGATTTGATTTATTTCGATGCCTTTGGATTTAGAGTTCAACCGGAACTATGGTCGTATGAAATTTTTAAAAAAATGTTTTTATCCTTAAAACAAGGAGGTATTTTAGTGACTTATGCTTGCCGAAGCTCTATTAAGAGAGCCATGTTGGATTGTGGATTTGTCGTGGAGAAATTACCTGGAGCTCCTGGAAAAAGAGAAATGTTGAGAGGAACTAAAAAATAATTGATTGTGATATACTATTTTTGATTTTATGGCGTTAATTCTATTGAGTAGTAGAAGTTTAACTTTTTGATTCTTTAATTTAAAATATATTATGTCTAGATTAATTTATGACTACACTAAATCTGTCTTAGAAAGAGTAAGTTTTGATGTTAAACTTTTTAGAAAAGAGCTTGAAAAAGCAATACAATCACTTTTGCCCTACGAAATTGAGCAATTAAAGGAATGGTTGTTTAGTTTTACTAAAGAAAGGCCCGATTTAAGATTATGTTTGCTAAGTATAAATTGATTAATAAAGTTAGCAAAGCGCTCTTTTATAAAGTAAGAAAAAACACTAAGTTTATTTATTAAACATGTATTTTGTCGGCGATTATTAATTTTAAACGTATATTCTGCTTGTTTTTTTTGTGTACAAAGATATTTAATTGTAGTTTTATTGAACCAAATTTATCAATATGTTCTTGTTTTGATGAGAATCTTAAAACTTTTACTTATGTCTAGAATGATTTATAATTACACAAAAACAGTTCTTGAAAGAGTTAGTTTCGATGCTAAGTTATTTTGTAAAGAATTGGAAAAAGCTTTAAAAATGTTGTTGCCTTATGAAATTGAACAACTGACAGAGTGGTTGCTCAATTTCACGATGGAAAAACCAGAATTAAGGAAATGTTTATTAAATGAAAGTTAATCAAATAAAAAAGGAACCATTAGAGTTCCTTTTTTTATGTCGATTTATTTTTTGTAAGTAAAATAATTAAAAAAAAGAAATAAAATGTAAATAATCGGTATAAATTGCTCTTTATCTATAAAAATTAATATTTTATTTGGTGGAAAAATAATTTTATTTTAAATTTACTAACGGTTTATCCCAAATTTACCTATTTAAATGATTAATTAACCTAAAACTTTAACCTATGCCTAGAATGATTTATGATTACACTAAGTCAGAATTGGAAAGTGTAAGTATCGACCCTAATCTTTTTAAAAGAAAGCTAAAAAAAGCAACCCATAATTTGTTGCCTTACGAAATTGATCAGTTAAAAAACTGGTTATTGTATTTTACAAATAACAAGCCTGAGCTTGAAAATTGTCTCATGGATTTAGAATTTATTAACCAAAGAAAAGGAGCTTAATTGAGCTCCTTTTTTATTATGTTATTCTTTTAAAAATATATAAAATCAATATATTCTTGATTTAAATTTTTTGAAGTATTTTTTCCATAAAAAAAACTTTATTTGGCTGATTTTGGGCTAATTATTTTTACGTTATTAAAAACAATAGCACCTTTAATAACTCCTGAAATTGTGTTTCTTAAGGCATCTATGATGTGAATTTTCAATTCATTTTTAGGATAAATTAAACTGACTTCTCTAGCAGGTTTTGGTTCTACAAAATGTCGTAATTTAGTTTGGTCTTTTTCCTTCAAATCTAAGGTATGTAAATAGGGTAAAAGCGTAGTTCCTAAACCTTCATCTGCTAATTTTATTAATGTTTCAAAACTGCCACTTTCTAGTTGAAAATGATTGTGTTCTAAATTAGTGTTATTTTTGCAAAGGTTTAATATACTATCTCTAAAGCAATGACCATCTTGTAGTAATAAAATTTCATCTAAATTCAAATCAGAAATTTCAATTTCTTTTTTGCTAAAATTATTATGATTTTCTGGAATATACGCCACAAAAGGTTCGTAAAATAATACGACTTCTTTTATTTTTTCTTCTTCTAAAGGTGTAGCTGCAATGGCAGCATCGAGGTGACCGTTATTTAATTTAAATATAATATCTTGGGTATGTAATTCTTCAATGATTAACTTTACTTTTGGGTATTTTTTTATAAAGTTATTTAGAAACATGGGAAGTAATGTTGGCATTATAGTTGGAATAATACCTAAACGAAATTCTCCACCAATAAATCCCTTTTGCTGGTCAACAATGTCTTGAATTCTATCCGCTTCGTTTACAATATTTTTAGACTGATTGACAATTTTCTGTCCAATTTCTGTCAATTGAATTGGTTTTTTAGTTCGATCAAATATTTGAATTCCCAGTTCTTCTTCTACTTTTTGAATTTGCATACTCAATGTAGGTTGTGTTACAAAACATTTTTCTGCTGC
>CAIRMK010000303.1 GCA_903879645.1 uncultured Bacteroidota bacterium | reverse complement strand
TAACACTAATCATTCTAGGTCTCTTGGCAACCTATTTTATGGGATATGGTCTGTTGTTTTGGGCACTCGGATTTGGTGTATGCCATATTATTTACGGAAGTAGAATGTATTTTAAATACGATAGAAATTAAAGTAAATTTGCACCGTTACACTCCTGAGTCAAAAAATTTATGAAAACCATCATACAAAACATAAACAAAGCCTTTGATCACCGAATTCGTTTGGGGATTATGTCCATATTGATGGTGAATGAAAGTGCCGATTTCAATATGCTGAAAGAACTCCTTGGAGTGACCGACGGAAACCTTGCCTCGCACACCAAAGCACTAGAAGCAGAAAACTATATCCAGATTGAAAAACAATTCATTGGTAAAAAACCAAATACAAAATACATAGCTACTAAAGAAGGAAAAAAAGCCTTCAAAGACCATATTGATGCACTTGAAAAATTAATATCAAAAAGTTAACCCTATTTTTTTATTCGTTAACTTTGAAATACAAAGTACTTTTAATTATGAATAAATACATTTCACTTCAAATCTTCAACAAAAAGATTGACGCAACAGTAATTGTTCTAGCAACAATTGCAGTAATATTAGAACTACTGCGAGTAAAATTAACGCATTCTATGTATTTGCTTTTTTTACTTTGGAACTTATTTCTGGCCATAATCCCCTATGCCATAGCAATTCAAATCAAAAATGATATTACAATAAAGAAAAAAAACAGTAAAAACCTATTGTTCCTCTGTATTTGGTTTTTATTTATACCAAATACTTTCTATTTAATTACTGATTTTGTACACCTGAACCATACAAGTACCCGTCAGTTTTTATTTGATTCAATACTGCTATCAACCTATACAATCGCAGGGTTCCATCTTGGAATTAGTTCCTTAAACCGCATTCATAAAATCCTAATATCAAACTATTCTAATAAGATTTCAACCAGCATCTTTATAATTATAGGCTACTCCTGTGCATTTGGAATATACCTGGGAAGAATACTGCGCTTTAACAGCTGGGACATTCTTAGCAACCCAGCACAATTACTACACTCCATCCTCAATTGCCTATTTCTTTATGATGCTTATGTTTTTACAATGGAATTAGGCACACTGATTTTAATACTCTACATACTAATTTATTATAAAAACAAAAACATACTATGGAAGTAATATACGATTTTAAACGATTCTCTTCCTCTACCCAACTAGCTCTGAGCTGCTTTTGTATCGGAACACTACTTTTAGTTGCATTCTTTCTCTTTCCCGAAAATGATGGTATCATAATTACAGGTCTCTTCTTCGTGATTTTTGCCATATTCTTCAATGGTATTGTACTGATAAATCTGCTATACCAATGGGCAACAATCCCAGACGAAAGAGAAAACACAGCTGTAAAACTCTTGATACTGCTGTCAAATATCCCGATTGCGCTACTCTATCTCTATTTAATTATCAATTCAGTAAAAAACAATTCACCTTTTTAATACAATTTAAAATCAACACATTATGGAAAATCAAGAAGTAGAAACAACACAAAGTATCTTTCAATCCACCACAGCAAAAATGATTATGGTAGGACTTCTAACGCTTGTCCTCCTCATTCCACTGAGTTTCGTGCAAGACTTGATCAAAGAAAGAAGCAACCGACAAAAAGAAGTAATCGCTGAAGCTACTTCTAAATGGGGAGAAAGCGTCTATTTTTATGGCCCAATTTTAAAAATACCCTATAAAGACCCAATTACCTCACGCATCGAAAATGCCTTTTTCTTTCCTGAGCAATTAACCAACACCTCATCGGC
>CAIRMK010000302.1 GCA_903879645.1 uncultured Bacteroidota bacterium | reverse complement strand
AATTATCAATTATCAATTATTTTTTCTTCTTCGCATCACGCTTGCGTTCGACACCGCGGTTTCTAGATTCGGTTTTTCTCGGTTTTGTTTTGGCTGGACCACCGAGATTCACTTTTTGATTTTTCTTTGATTTTTCGTGAAAAGCTTCTCCTCCTTCTTTTTTGACACGTTTCAAAAGTTGTTTGACTTTCTTTTTTTCTTTTTCAAATTCTAATAATCGAACAGCAACTTCAACGCCTTCTGGAAAATCAATAAATTGGATTTCTTTTTCCATTAAAATCTCGGCTTGAATTTGAATCTCTTCTTCACTAGGACTTATAAAACTAATAGCGGTTCCCGATTTATCGGCACGACCTGTTCTACCGATTCTATGTATATATTGTTCTGGGATTTCAGTAAACTCAAAGTTAATCACATGCGTTACATCCGAAATATCCAATCCACGAGCCATAACATCGGTTGTGATAATACCTCTTAATTCACCCGCTTGAAATGATGCCATCGTATTCAAACGATAATTCTGTGATTTGTTAGAGTGGATGACACCAAATTGGTCAGGATAAATTGCCTCAATGCTGTTTGCAATTAAATCCACCGTTTTTTTGTTATTAGCAAAGATTAAAACACGTGAAGTGCTTTCTTCTGTGGCTAAAAGGTGATTTAATAGATTTATTTTAGTTAAGAAATTAGGCGCATAATAACCCAATTGTTCAATTTTTTCTAATGGTGTTCCCGATGCTGCTAAAGATACTTCTTCGGGCAATTCAAAATATTCATCCAACATGGCATCTACATCATCGGTCATGGTTGCCGAGAATAGAATATTTTGACGTTTGTTTTTCATCATTGTTAACAATGATGTCACTTGAAAGCGAAATCCTAGATTTAAGATTTCATCAAACTCATCAATGACTAATTTTTGAAGGGAATCAAAACGAATGACATTATCTAAAGCCAAATCCATGGTTCTACCGGGAGTTCCAACCAAGATGTCGATACCTTGATATACCGCTTTTTTCTGTGTATTAATATTGACACCACCATAAATACCAAGCGTTCTTACGGACATGTATTTGGTCAAGTTTTCTATCACTTCTACAATTTGAACCACCAACTCACGTGTTGGTACTAAAATTACCACACGAGCCGAATCGGTATTGACAAATTTCCATTGTTTTAATAAAGGTAATAAATACGCCAAGGTTTTACCAGTACCCGTTTGTGCAATTCCCATGACATCACGTCCCGACATGATTACTGAAAAAGATTTTTCTTGTATTGGAGTAGGAGTGGTTAACCCCATATCTTCAACTGCTTTTTGTAAAGATTTAGGAAGATTAAATTGCTCAAAAGTATTCATTGCTTATTATTTTTGGCAAAGGTAGGGAATTCTTTTTTGGGAGTGAAAAGAAGAAAATTCTCTAATTTTTTATTGCTCAATTAAGTTGAATTTAGAAAGAGATGTTATTAATATTTTTTAAAGATTAAAAATTCCTTTTAAAAACATAATTATAGCAATTATTAACAACATAATCATTTGAACCCATGTTCTTGGTCGGGTTGCTAAATTTGGTTTATAATAACCCCCCCATTTTTTTTAAAGTATCGTTGACGGTATCTTTGATAAAAAAACATCAAAACAGCACATAGTAACGTTAAGAAACTATATAGTAATAAGTTCAAATTCATTAATTAATGATGTTTATTAGATTTCAAAATATACTTAAAAAAAACCTACCCCCTCAACTTCATCAACAATTCGTTTTGAATTCTCAAGGTGTTATTTTCATCTTGAATCGTTTTAATTGTTGCTTGCAGTTCGTTTTCTTTAGCCATTCTTGGAGCATCTGTAACTACATTTGAAGTGAATTCAGCCGGCATTTGATTGGCTAAATCTATCAGAAAATTGTGTTTTACTGCATGGCAAATGTCAATCAATATCCCAGTTTGAATACTTGGGCTTTGAATAAATTGTAAGATAGACATTCCATTTCGGTTAATTCTTCTACCTAATTCAGTTTTCGATATTTTGTTACTCTCAAGGTAGTTTGCTAATATTTCTCCAGTGTGAATGTTGTTTTGACTTAATTTCATAATTGTTTGTATTATAATTTTATGCAAGTTACAAAACTATTTTATAAATGATAGTTTTTATTTCATTATGTAAAATATTTACTTTATTATAAATTATATTTACTTAATTAATAATAGCACTTAATTTATTGCTAATAATTCTTATAAAACTAATAATAATATTTATATCATTTTTAATATTTTTTATTTCACTGATAATAGTATTTGTATTACTGTACATAATATCTAATTTACTGTAGATATTATTTACTGATATGGAACTACTCCTGGTTGTCCTATTTGAAAATCATGGAAATCAATATTGGAGTTTTGAAAAGCATTGGTTTTTATAATATTACTTCCATCAATTGGCAACGATGGATAATAGGAAAACGACAATTGAAAACTATTAAAGACCAGATAATTGTTGTTTACTAAAACGCCAATCCCAATTTGAGAATACATTTTATTACTAAAAAATTTATAGTCACCTTGATCCAAAAATCCAACGGTAAAATTTAAAAATGGACTAAAATTGAATCCATACCATGTCTTTTGGTTGTAAGATTGGGTTTGAAAAGTAGACAGTAATTTTTTGGTTCCAATAAGAGGAGAAGTACTAAAACCTGGAATTCCGTTGATGTCTACAAGGTTCAATCGGTCTTTTGGAGAGTTCAATCTATTGGTTCCAAGAACAAGAACGGGTTTGATAAACTGTCTAAATTTCCAACTTCCAATAGGGAAAAGATTGGTAAAGTAATTGGCTTCAATTTTATAAGTAGTTTGTTCTGTTTTTCCATTGTTAAAGAAGCTTCCGGCTTCAAAATTGCCTTGCAAATAACCAAAATCAAAATAATCACCATAAGAAAAGCGGCTACCAAAATAGGCTCTAGTCACTGCGTTTTTGTTTTCGGCACCAGCAGTTATTGAAAATACTTTTCCGTAGGGAACATCTTCAATAATTCCAAATCGGAAAAGATATTTATCTTGATGGTATTTTTGACCCGAAATTCCAATAGTTGCCAAAACAGATTTGGAAGAATTAGAATATTGAATAGGGTCATAGGCAATATCTGGTTTTAAAAGATAAACTGAATTGTTGAATCCCGCAGCAAAAATTAAGTGGGTGGTTCTACCAAATTCCGTGTTTTTCCCAAAAACATTAAAGGAATGACCTCCCCAAAATTGATAGGTTTGAATTTTATAATTTTGAAATGCTAATAGTGCATTATTATCAGGCATTAATTCAGTATAAGCCCGATAATCAAAGTATAGACCTCCAGCCCAACGAGCAAATGTTGAGTAAAAAGGTCGCTCAATTCTTGCCGTTTTAAAAGTATTATTATTCAAGTCGGTTTTTGATGAAACTGAGGTGTTGATAAATGTGTTTTTTATATTATTTATAGTGTATTTTGAATCATAGGCAAAAGTATTGTAAGTACTGTTATTGAAGCTTTTAATATAATTCAATTCAACCTCATGGCCCAGTCCCAAAAAATTGCGTTGAATTAAATCTAGATTAGCTTTTGCACTTGAAAAAGCACCAGTTGGAACTAAACTCCAAGTATCCAATACTCGAATTGAAATATCTACTGAGTCTTTACAATTCTCAATAGGAATAGGTCTTATCACTACACTTCTAACGTAACGTTGACTTCTAATTAGACGCTCAGATTCTTTTACAATTAAAGAATCTAATTCATCATTCTTTTTAAAAAGCAACAGATTCCTAATGGTCCATTTTTTTGATTTAATATGCAAAAAATTCCCCATTCGCTCAATCCTTTTTTCAGGTTGTTCTTTTTCATTTTCGACAGAATAACCAAAAGGATCAAGGGTTTCAATGTTAATTTTTCTAATGATTCGGCAACTGTATTTGTTAAATGATTTCTGAATAGGAGAGATGCCCGTATGCTTTGGTTTTTTTGCAACTAAAAAAGTTTTCCTATTTTTAAACATCAGTTTGTGAATGAATTTAAAAAACTTTTTGTCCTCGGCATATTGGTCAATTTTCTTGTAAACGGTGTCAGATTTAGTAGGTACTGTTTTTTGAGCCATCAAAATTTGACCGCTAAAAAATAAAACCAATAAAATTAAATATAATCGCAAGGAAAAGAAATTTAATGCGATAAAGATATTGTTTTAAGAAATTAAATACTATAGCTTTAACAAAACAAAAATCCCCAATAGCTTTTGCAATTGAGGATTGAATTATATTTTCACAGAACACTAGCTCTTCTGTTCTTTATTGAAATAAACCAAGTAATAATACATCTGTTTTTCTTCATCCCAACCTTTTTCCACAAATTTCTCAGCACTTTCGGGATTAATGAAATCCAATTTGATTTGGATATGAGTATCTAAATTAATTACGTTTTTAATTGATTTTCGTGCATCAGTTACCGCAGCATTAGCTATTGGGAACGAAGTTACGTCTTCAATACTGTATTTTTCTCCGCGGTCTGCTTTGTAGCTTTTGAATTCTGGGATTAAATCAGGATTGTCCATTACTTCATTTAAGAATGCCGTTTCTTCAAAGTTATCATTTTTGGCAAAGTGATTAACTGCACGGTTCATAAACATCACTTCTTGTTTTTTATCCTCAGCAGGAAAAACTACTTCTTTGGCAAACTCTTGACAGAATTTTAAATACTTTTTAGTCATGAAATTCTCATCTTGAAAAGCATCAACAGCTAGGAAATGTTCTAACCAATAACGAGCGTCATAGCGGTTGCTATCCACCGTTAAAATTTTGTATCCTTCTTCTTTTTTGTGATTAAAAATCAAACATCCCTTATCAAGTTTGTTCAAGTTAATTCCTTCTTGAAGAATCATTTCTAAATTACTTCCTTTTTCTTCAAATTGAAGGAAATCAGTGCGCAACTCACTTTTAAAAACACCAATAGCATCAACTACATTGTTGTCAATGGAAACATTAGTCAAATATGTTACATACACCTCACCATTCTTAATATGAGGATGGTTTGATTGCTCAAAAAGATGTTGTGTAATCTTTTTAGAAACGTCATGAACATTACCTGGGTTCTCGAAAATCTCTGTTGCCAGATTGAACATATCATTGTATTCCAAATCTACTTCATGAGCAAATTGAAAGTAATTTTCTTCTTTTTCACGAAACGATTTAAAGAAATATTCCTTTAATATTGGAACAATTTCGTCGTTCAATCCATAAGGATTATCAGATAGAAAAATGGCTTCATTTCTACTTTTATTGCCTACGCGGTGTATTGATAAACTCTCAATATGAGTGTTGAAAAGGTTGATCATTTATTTTTTATAATTTTTGAAGTCTATTATCTATTCTCTTTTTTCTACTCTCTCAAATTTAATTCCAATTCTCTTCAAATCCGTAGTCTTCAAAACTATCGTCTCCACTGAACATGTCAAGATCGTCTTCATCCAAATCGTCTTCAAATTCATTGTAGCTTTCTTCTTCTTCAAAATCAGCTTGAAAATGTTTTTCCATAGCTTCAGCAGGCATCTCACCATGAGAGAAAATGGTTTCTGGGTAAACATTTCCAACAATTAAATCTTCAACGGCAGCCAATTCTACTAAGAAAGTCCACATGTTGATGAAGTCATATACATAGATGATTTTAGTATTGTCTTGGTGTAGAATATCAGATAATTGATAATCACTCATTATTTTGTTTTCACCAGGAACATCTCCTGCATCAAACATTGGAATTTCATCTTCTTGATTCCAAGTGTCATCACAAGTATAGAACGATGCAACTTCCAATCCATCAAATCCAAAAGCATTCACGATTGCATTATGCAAATCTTCTAAAGTGTCGTCTTCTAGTATAGCAATATCTCTGAAAATATCTTCTTCGGCATCGAGAATTACTCTAAATTTATAAACCATGTTTCTAATTTTTTTGAAAGGTCAAAGGTAAAATATAAATTACAAAAACGAATTACGAAATGCGATTTGTTGATAAGATTTTGTATTCAAAAAAATGATTCTTGTATACTGAAAAATGTATTCGTATTTTTGACTCGAGTCACTTTGGTGGCGTACAGACAAAGTAAACCAGTAAGAAGATACCATGAAAATCGTTATATCCCCTGCAAAATCGTTGGATTTTGAAACTCCATTGCCAACTAAATTATATACTGAATATGGTTTTCAAAAGCAATCAATAGCCATTGATAAGGTTTTGAAGAAAAAGAAACCCAAACAATTGATGGAACTGATGGATATTTCGGATAAGTTAGCCGATTTAAATTGGCAACGCAATCAAAATAGAAATGTAGCTGAAATTACTCAAGAAAATGCCCGTCCAGCAATATATGCATTCAATGGTGATGTCTATATTGGTTTGGATGCTTATTCGCTATCAGAAGATAAAATAAACGTTTTACAAGACAAATTAAGAATTCTGTCGGGTTTGTATGGTTTGTTAAAACCCCTCGATTTAATGCAACCCTATCGTTTGGAAATGGGAACCAAATTGCCCATTGGAAAAAACAAAAACTTATATGAGTTTTGGAAAACAATTATTACAAAAGAATTGAACTCACAATTAACCAAAGACGAATTATTTGTCAACTTAGCGAGTAACGAGTACTTTGATGCAGTAGACGTAAAGAAATTGAAGGTACCAGTTATCACTCCCGAATTCAAAGATTATAAAGACGGCAAACTAAAAATGATTAGTTTCTTTGCTAAAAAGGCTAGGGGAATGATGGTGCGTTATATCATTGACACCAAAGCAACAACTATTGATGACTTAAAGGGATTCAATACTGAAGGCTATGGTTTTGATGCCAATTTAAGTAAAGGGAATACCTTGGTCTTTACGAGATAAGTGACATAATTTCAATAGTGTAATAAAAAACTATTGAAGTTTTACATTACCTGCCAATTCATTAAGTGAGATTTCAGATAATTTGGCTTGAAACTGAGCTTCAGTATAACGTACTTTAGCATTGATATAATTAAGTTGGGCCGTTCTAAACTCTAAAGTAGTAATAGTTCCAATTCTAAACTTGTCGAATGTAATATCCATGTTTTGTTTAGCAATAGCCTCGTTGCTTTTCTCAAGTTTAGTCAGCTCAAGGTTGGTCATATAAGCTTGATACGAACTATTTAATTGGCTTTCAAGAATTTTGTTCTGTTGTTCAATGGCAATAGCAGCATTATCAATTTGAAGTTTTGCAATTTTCTCATTTCTATTTTGATAAAATCCATTAAAGATATTTAAAGACGCACTAAATCCATAATTTAATCCTGCTGAATTAGATTGTGTAGTAAACCCTAACATTGAGTGAGTGTCAGTTAGGTTATATCCGGTATTTAATGCTACAGTAGGATAACGTCCTGCTTTAATTTGTTTCAATTGCAATTCCGAAACTTTTTTATTGATGAGTTGTGCTTCGAGTTGTGGATTTTGTTTTTGAGCCAAATCCAGTAGTTCATTCAGTTTCAATTGGTCATTAACTAGAATAGTTGCCTCTACTTTAAAATCTAATTTAGTATCTCGTGCTAAGATTTGATTCAATAAGATTTTAGTATTAACATAGGTTTCTTTTAACTTTAAAAGTGCTGTTTTATCCGTATTCAAATCGACTTGCGCATTCAATACTTCTAGTTTGGAGGCTTTTCCTATTGAAAATCTATTTTGCGCCAAAGTCAATCGCTGATTAGAGATGACTAAAGTGGTATCCATTGCCATCAATTGCTGTTGTAGCTGAACTAAATTAAAATAGGTTGTGGTAACATCGCCAATTTTGGTTACTATGGTTTGTTTTAATTGTGCTTCGCCAAGCTTTTGCAATTCTTTTAATTGTTGAAGTGAGGCAAACATTTTGAAACCATCAAAAACAGTCCATCCTAAATTAACGCCATAACTTAAATTGCTGCTTTTGGCATTATTCAAGGAAGAAGTAGTACCATCAGAACGTGTTTGAGAAACATTTTGCAACCCATTATTATCTGTAATTGTAGCACCAACAACTGGGAGCATTCCTGCATTGCCTTTGCTTACATTGGTTTGATCTATCTTAACTACATTGGAAGCAATTTTGATGTCATAATTGTTTTGCATTGCAATTTTAACCGCATCTTCAAGCTTTAGAACCTCTTGTGCATTCATTTGTAAACCAACAAACAATAAGAGAAGAGTTTTATATAAATGTTTAGAAATCATATTTTTATTATTTTTCAAATTCTTCTAAATTATCAAATTCAGGATGATGTTTTCTGGCTTTAGACCACATTAAATAAATAGAAGGAATTACAAACAAAGTCAATACTAAGGAGAAAATAGTTCCTCCCACAATTACGACTCCCATTCCAATTCTACTCGTTGCTGCTGCTCCTAACGATAAAGCAATTGGTAAAGCTCCCAAAGAAATAGCCAAACTAGTCATTAATATTGGTCGAAGACGCGCTTCAGCCGCTTCTACTATGGCATCGTATTTCGATTTCCCTTGTTCTCTTAATTGGTTGGCAAATTCTACTATCAAGATTCCGTTTTTTGTAACTAAACCAATCAACATCACCGTGCCAATTTGACTAAAGATATTCCAGGTTTGACCAAATAACCAAAGTGAGAATAAGGCACCAGCCACAGCCATAGGAACCGTTAAGATGATAATGAACGGGTCAATAAAACTTTCAAACTGTGCCGCCAAAATCAAGAAGATTAATAATAATGCTAGTCCAAAGGCAAAGGAAGTATTGGAACCACTTTCCACAAAATCTCTTGATTCTCCACCTAAATCAGTAGTAAACGAAGCATCTAATACTTTTGCTTTTATTCGATTCATAGCATCGATTCCATCGCCAATACTTTTACCAGGTGCTAAACCAGCCATAACTGTAGCCGACATACTTCTGTTATTGTGGTACAATTGTGGTGGATTACTTTTTTCTTCAATCTTAACCACATTGTCCATCTGAATTAATTGACCTGCATTATTTCTAACAAACATAGAAGTTAAGTCCAAAGGTTTGGCGCGATCTTTTTCTTCAAATTGTCCAATAACCTGATATTGTCTTCCATTCTTTAAGAAATAACCAAAACGTTGACCGCTTAATGACAATTGCAATGTTTGCCCAATATCCAATACGGAAACACCTAGACTTTTTGCCTTATCCCTATCGATGCTTACATTTATTTCAGGTTTATTGAATTTCAAGTTAACATCAGTTATAGAGAAGGTAGGATCTTTACTAACTTCATCCATAAACTGAGGAATCTTTTCTCGTAATTTTTCAAAATTAGGTGCTTGAATAATATATTGAATAGGCAAACCTCCTTTTTTATTTACAGCAATAGTGGGTTGTTCTGTAACCGATGTTTTAGCGTCGGAATATTTTTTAGTCCATTTCGTAAGTTTCTCGGCAATCTGTTTTTGAGTGCGTTTTCTTTTGTCAGGATCTACTAAAGCAATTCGGATTCTACCACTATTAGTGGCCGAAGCATTAAACCCAGGAGCCGTAATCACTAAACTTACTTTCTTTTCAGGTATGGAATCGTCAATCAATTGCGACAATTCTTGCATAAACTTATCCGTATATTCATAAGACGAACCTTCGGCAGTAGTAGTAGAAATAACTAATGCACTTCTATCATCATAAGGAGCCGTTTCTTTTTGAATGATACTATAAAATAAATAGATAAGACCAAAACAAGCAATAAGAATTGGGAAACTCAACCATTTCCTTTTAATAAAACGTTTTAAAGAACTCGCATAACCACTATTCAGTTTTTGAAAGAAAGGTTCGGTTAGATTATAAAATTTAGTTTTTTTCTGTTCGCCACCCTTCATCAAATAAGCATTTAACATTGGAGTTAAGGTAAGCGAAACAAAAGCCGAAACTAAAACCGCAGCTCCAATAACAACACCAAATTCGCGGAACAATCTTCCCACAAAGCCTTCTAAGAAAATAACAGGGAGGAAAACGGCCGCCAGCGTAATAGAAATTGAAATTACCGCAAAGAATATCTCGTTAGAACCTTTAATAGCGGCTTCAATAGGCGACATACCTTCTTCTACTTTTTTGAAAATGTTTTCGGTTACCACAATACCATCATCAACTACTAAACCAGTCGCAAGAACAATAGCCAACAAGGTTAATACGTTGATTGAAAATCCAAACATCCACATGATAAAAAACGTAGCAATCAATGAAACGGGAATATCAATTAAAGGTCTAAATGCAATTGCCCAATCCCTGAAAAACAAATAGATAATAAGGATTACTAAAAGAATAGATATACCTAATGTTTCTACAACTTCTTCCACCGATTTTTTAACAAAAATGGTATTGTCAATCGCAATGTTTAGTTTAATATCTTTGGGTAAATCCTTCTTAAGGATTTCAAACTTTTTGTAAAATCCTTTTGAAATATCAAGATAATTGGCACCAGGCAATGGAACAATGGCAACTCCCACTAAAGGAGCTCCCGATTGCGACATTTTAGTTTCAATAACTTCAGGACCTAATTCCGCTTTGCCAATATCACTTAGTTTAATAATTTTAGTACCATCATTTTTAATGATGATGTTATTAAACTCTTCGGGTTTAGAAAGGTTTCCAACCGTTTTTACAGTAAGCTCTGTATTGTTTCCCGTTAATTTACCCGAAGGTAATTCAATATTTTGATTGTTAAGTGCCTCTTTAACATCGGAAACGGTACATCCGTAGGAAGATAATTTTACCGGATCAATCCACAAACGCATGGCATATCTCTTTTGCCCCCATATTTGCACACCGCTAACTCCTGGTATGGTTTCTAATCTTGGACCAATTGTATTCTCAGCATAATCACTCAACTCCAATTGATTTCGAGTGTCACTTTGAATAGTCATCGAAATGATAGCGTCTGCATTAGCATCTGCTTTTGATACTACCGGAGGCGCATCAATATCTTTTGGTAATGTTTTTGCCGCCAAGGCCACTTTATCCCTTACATCATTAGCAGCTGTTTCTAAATCTTTGTTCAAATTAAATTCTACCGTAATGGTACTTGTTCCTTGAACACTAGAAGAAGTAATATTTTTAATCCCATCAATAGAGTTAATGGCTTTTTCTATAGGCTCTGTAATTTGAGATTCTATAATATCCGAATTGGCTCCTGAATAATCAGTTCTAATAGATATTTGGGCAGGATCAATAGAAGGAAATTCTCTTACACCTAGAAAAGTGTACCCAATAATCCCAAACAAAATGATAGTTAAGTTGAGAACAATGGTTAATACAGGTCTTTTAATACTTAATGTGGATAAACTCATTTTCTTTTAATTGAGGTAATTAATGATTACATATTGTGGACAGAAATTACTTTTTCTTAATTTTAAACTTTATTGGAGCTTCATCTTTCAAAGACATCACACCCGATGTAATCAAAGTATCACCCACTTTTAATCCAGAAAGCACCAATACATCACTGTCGGTTCTTGTGGTGGTTTCTACTTTAACTTCTTTAGCTGCTCCGTTGTTAGTGATATACACTTTTTTTCCACCCTGTATAGGAACGATGGCTTGCGAAGGCACAACAATCGCATCTTTAATAACTGCTAAAGGCAAATCAATATTGGCAAAAGTTCCCGGTAATAATTTACCATTTGAATTATCAGCAAGCGCACGCACTTGCAATGTTCTGGTGTTGATGTCAACTCCCGGTTCTATTGCATATACTTTGGCAGTAAATTTTTCAGTAGAATTGGTAGCCGTAAAATTGATGGTGGAATTGGTTTTAATCTGCGAAGCATACTTTTCAGGAATGGAAAACGTAATTTTCAATTTTCCGGTATTGACCAAATTGGCAATTAAAACAGTCGGAGTAACGTAGGTTCCCGGAGAAATTTTTCGCAATCCAATTTTTCCTGAGAATGGTGCTTTTACATTAGTTTTACCAATTTGCGCACTAATTAATTGTGTCTGTGCTTTAGCCGAACGATAATCCGCACTGGCTATATCATATTCTTCTTGGCTAATTGCTTCTTTTTGAAGTAATAGTTTGGCTCTTCTTTCGTTTTCAGAAGCTAAAGTTTCTTTGGTTTTAGCTTGAGCCAATTGTGCTCTTAATTCAACATCATTTATTTTAAAAAGCACTTGCCCTTGGGAAACAGTACTACCTTCTTGAAAGTTAATCTTTTCAACGATACCCGACACTTCACTTCGAATTTCAACTTGCTCATTAGCTTCTATCGAACCCGATAAAGAAAGATTGTCATCAAATGTCTGACCTTTAACGACCATTACGTTAACAGCAATTGGGTCTTTTTTATCGCCTTTGTCTTTTCCTTTATCGCCTTGGGCATTATTTTTTGTGATTCTATTGAAGATTAATCCGCCAATTAATAGAATAAGTAAGACGATAACAACATTTTTTACTTTCATCGGGTGTAGTGCTAAATATTTTTTATTCAGGTTTTTATATAGGAGCAACAAAATTAACTTTTATCCCTTAAATGAACTTAATAATTGATTTTTATTTAACTTTTGTAGCATAAGAACGACATGGCTTAACTGATGTAATTCCAAATATTTTTTTTCTTGCTCATTTCAATAAAGATTTCTCTCATTTTTTGATGTTCTGTTTTTTCCATCACTGCATCTTCTTTTAATAATTTTAGAGCATACTCGCGAGCCAACATCAAAATGTCTCTATCCTTTACCAAATCAGCGATTTGAAGATTCAATACACCACTTTGTTGGGTACCTAAAATATCTCCGGGTCCACGAAGTTTTAAATCTACTTCTGCAATTTCAAATCCATCATTGGTGGCACACATCGTTTCCAAACGGGTTTTGCTGTCGTTGCTCAATTT
>CAIRMK010000301.1 GCA_903879645.1 uncultured Bacteroidota bacterium | reverse complement strand
GGAGCTCATTATTTTGCCGATGATAATTCTGGTTCTTGTGGTAGTAGACAGGAAGTAACAGTAACTATTTATTTGGCTCCAACTGGACAAAATTTTCAAGGAGTTTGTGTTGATAATGCCTCTCAAGCTACTATAGGAAGTTTAATAGCTGTTGGAAATACTATTCAATGGTATTTGACACCATCTGGAGGATCTCCATTGGCATCAACTAACATTTTGAATAATAACACCATTTATTATGCTAGTCAAACCAATCCAATAACGGGATGTCAAACTTCTAGATTATCCGTTTTTGTTACGGTAGGAGTTGTTCCAGTACCAACAGGAAATGGTGTTCAATTTTTCTGTAATGACCCTTCCAATCCGCCAACTATTAATAATTTAGTTGCTAGTGGAGTTAATAATTGGTATGCTACTTCATCTTCCTCTGTTCCATTAGATGTTAATACTCCATTGGTTAATGGACAAAGTTATTTTGCTACTACTATTAGTCCTCCATGTGAAAGTATAGATAGATTGGAAGTAGTTGCTACACTTTTAGCACCCAATAATTCAGGATCTAATGGTACTATTAAAGTATGTTCCAATCAAATTTCAGGTAATCCTATTCGCAATTTATTTAACAGTTTAGGAGGAACACCAGATGCGACAGGAATCTGGACAGGACCTATAGCTACTACTAATGGAAATTTGGGAACAGTTGATCTCTCTACAATGACTGCTGCTGGAAGTCCTTATGTTTTTACCTATACCGTAAGTAATTCAGCTTGTACTCCAAGCTCGTCAACGGTTACTATTACAATTTCTGATCCTAAGAACGCTGGGACAAGTACCTCTTTGACCGTTTGTAGTAATGCACCTTCTCAAAATTTATTTACATTATTAGGTGGAAGTGCGCAAGTAGGTGGCACTTGGTCTCCAGCTTTAGCAAGTGGTATAGGTGTTTTTAACCCAGCTGTCGATGCTTCTGGTGTCTATACATATACTATTTCGGATATTGCACCTTGTGGTAATGCTACCGCTACTGTTACTGTTACGGTTGTTCCAAAAGCTGATGCAGGAACCAATGGTTCTTTGACATTATGTGCCAATGATCCAAGTCAAAATTTATTTACTAGCTTAGGAGGTACTCCACAAGCAGGAGGGACGTGGTCACCAGCTTTAGCAAGTGGTACAGGTGTTTTTAATCCAGCTGTTGATCCAGCAGGAGTTTATACCTATACAGTAATCGGGACACCTCCTTGTAGTAATGCTTCTGCTACGGTAACCGTAACAGTAAATCCAAACATTACCCCAACTTTTACGGCTTTAGGACCTTATTGTCAAAACGCAGTACCAGGAAGTTTACCTACAACGTCGATTAATGGTTATACAGGAACATGGTCACCATCGACCATTTCAACGGCAACTGTTGGTACACAAGTCTATACTTTTACGCCAACTGCTGGGCCTTGTACTACTATTGCGACGATGAGTATTACAATTACGGCACCTATAGTTCCTACGTTTACCGCATTAGGACCTTATTGTCAAAATGCAATACCAGGAAGTTTGCCTACTACGTCTTCTAATGGCTATACAGGAACTTGGTCTCCATCCACGATTTCAACGACTACAGTTGGAACCCAAGTATATACTTTCACACCTACAGCAGGACAATGTGTTGCCATAGCCACCATGAGTATTACTATTACAGCTCCTATAGTGCCAACATTTACCGCATTAGGGCCTTATTGTCAGAATGATATACCTGGAAGTTTGCCCACAACTTCGCTCAATGGTTTTACGGGAACATGGTCACCATCTACTATTTCAACAGCTGCAGTAGGCACTCAAGTATATAGATCGG
>CAIRMK010000300.1 GCA_903879645.1 uncultured Bacteroidota bacterium | reverse complement strand
GTGATGGCGTTGGTAATGTAAATATTAAAGAATTAGTTGCTTTCCACAAAAATCATGGAAAAGCAGTAACGATGACTACCGTGCAGCCTGAAGGTCGTTTTGGTGGTGTTTCTTTTGATGGTCAAAGTGGTCATGTTAGTAATTTTATCGAGAAACCGGTTGGTGATGGTGGATGGATTAATGCGGGATTCTTTGTGTGCGAACCAAAAGCATTTGATTACATTACGAATGGTATCCAAACGATTTGGGAAAAAGAACCCTTAGAAAATCTAGCGAAAGACGGCGAATTATTTGCTTATAAACACCATGGTTTTTGGAAACCAATGGATACCTTACGAGATAATATTCAGTTGAATGAAATGTGGAAAAACAACAAAGCATTATGGAAAACGTGGTAAACTTTCAATCGCTTTTTGGCGGAGTCTATAAAGACAAAAAAGTACTTTTAACCGGTCATACCGGTTTCAAAGGCTCTTGGTTAGCGCTTTGGCTAGAACAAATGGGTGCCAAAGTATATGGGTTTGCCTTGGCTAATGAAGGTGCCAATCATTTAGATTTGTTACCATTGAAAATGCAGCAAAGTATCAATGATTTGAGGGATTTCGAAGCATTGCAAAATTATTTTAATGAAGTGCAACCTGATATCGTATTTCATTTAGCCGCTCAAGCTTTGGTAAGACAATCCTACAATGACCCTATTGAAACTTTTTCTACCAATGTAATGGGAACATTAAATGTCTATGAGGCTTGCAGAAAAACGCCTTCCGTAAAGGCAATCGTTAATGTGACCAGTGATAAATGTTACGAGAACAAAGAATGGAACTGGGGCTATCGAGAAAATGAACCTATGGGTGGTTATGACCCCTATAGCGCTTCAAAAGGTTGTGCAGAACTATTGACTTCTTCTTATAGAAACTCTTATTTCAATGTTGATGATTATGGTGTTAAACATAATGTATTGCTAGCTAGCGGACGTGCCGGAAATGTTATTGGTGGTGGCGATTGGGCTGATGATAGACTAATACCCGATATTGTTAGAGCCACCTCAAAACACGAAGCGGTTAAAATTAGAAATCCTTTAGCCACTCGACCATGGCAACATGTTTTAGAACCGTTAAGTGGTTATTTAACCTTGGGTTGGAAATTACTTGAGAAAGATTTTTGTTCTGCTGAAGGTTGGAACTTTGGTCCCGACAACAATAGTAATCTTCCTGTGGGAGATATAATTGAGTTGTCCAAAAAATATTGGGATGGCATTACAATTGAATTCAGTAAAGATCCTAACGGCCATCACGAAGCTAATTTATTAATGCTAGATTGTTCCAAAGCGAATAAACTTTTGAAATGGAAAGCCATTTGGGGTATTGATAAAACAATAGACAAAACCATTAGTTGGTATAAAGAATACTATCTGAATAACAACGTAGTAACCCTAACTGATTTAAGTGATTATGTAACCGATGCAAAAGCAGCAAAAATTCAATGGGCGCAATAAATATAAAAAATAAAAGAGTTTTAGTTACTGGTGGAAATGGCTATCTTGGTTCTTTTCTGGTTAAAGCATTGGAAAAAGAAAATGCCAGTGTATTTGTTGCCTCCAGAAATACGGAATTGCTTTACAATCATTTTGCTGTAGATATTACAGATTTTGATGCCATTAATAAAGTAGTTCAAGAAATAAAACCTGATGTAGTATTTCATCTAGCAGCCAATATTAGCAGAAATCGTGATTTTGCTATCTATACTGATATGGCTAAAGTTAATGTTACGGGGACTCTTAATTTATTACAAGCATTGCAAAACTTGGATGCGCATTTCATTTTTACTTCATCCAGTGAAATATATGGAAATAACGAATCTCCATTTCATGAAAATCAGCTTCCAAAACCGGTTTCACCTTATTCTTTGAGTAAAGTAAATGCCGAAATGTTAATCCAAACCTACTGTTTAAATAATAATAAAAAATTTACTAACTTGCGCATTTTCAACTTCTATGGAGAACATATGCCAGAAGATTTCTTTATTCCTCAAATGATTAATTCACTAAAAAGAGAAGAAGATTTCCTGATGACAAAAGGAGAACAAACAAGAGATTTTCTTTATGTGGATGATGTAGTGGAAGCATTGCTTTTAACAGCTAAAAACACCAATTCCTATAATGAAACAATGAATGTTTGCAGTGGAAAAGGAACAAAGTTAAGCGAATTGGCAACTGCGGTAAATGAAAAAATGAATGCTAAAGCTAAAATTATCGTAGGAGCTATTCCCTACAGAAATAACGAAGTTTGGGAAATGATTGGAGATAACTCCAAAATAAAGCAAAAATTAGGTTTTGAACCACAAGTAAATCTAGAAAACGGTATCAAAAGAGTACTACATAATTCATAAATTATGGAAAAGATTAAAAAATTATCGAGGTTGTTCTATGTACTTATCGCACTGACGTTAGGCTTTGTGGTAGTATATGGACTTTCTAAAGTTAGCGACAAATCTAAAGGTCCTATTGAAACAGTTTTAACTAAAGCGGGCACTACGGTTCAAGAAGTAGAAAAAACGATTATCCTAGATCAACGAGAAGGTACGCGCGAAGATAAATTGGCGTGGTTTAAAACCCAACGAAATAGCAAAGAGAAACTAATTCACTCTAAAATAATTCTTTTTGGAGCTTCCGATGATAGTAAAAAAGAATCTTACGAAAATATTATTAATCTTGAAGATTCTTTATCCCTCTCCTTCCCTATTATTCATATTTATGAAGCTTGGGGCGAAAAGAAAGAACAAGAATTTCCGATAAAAGAAACGAATGCCATTTATGAAATAGGTTCGATACCAATGATTACATGGGAACCTTGGGTAAGTGATTTTTCTGTAGAGAACTTTCCAGGTATTGAACCCGTAGAAACTAGAGATAAAGGCGCCATGACTGCAATTGCAAATGGTTTATACGATTCCTTTTTGAAAAAATGGGCTACCGATGCTAAAAAATTCGGCCATCCTATTTACTTAAGACTAGGTCATGAGATGAACGAACCGTATCGTTATCCATGGGGACCACAAAACGATACTCCTCAAGAGTTTGTTGCAGGATGGAGACATGTTAGAGATGTATTTGACCAAATGGGTGCAAAAAACATTATTTGGGTATGGAGTCCGCACACAGCCTATGGCTACTTTGATGCTTATTATCCCGGAAACGAGTATGTAGACATGATTTCTACAGGTATTCTCAACTTTGGCACTAGCATTAGTTGGAGTAAATGGTGGACGTTTGCCGAAATCTTTGGAACACATTACAAAGAATTAGCTGCTTTTAATAAACCGATGATGATTGCCGAGTTTGGTTCCTTAAAAACGGGTGGTGACAGAGCCAAATGGTTTGGCGATGCCTTACACAATTTCCAAAAGAACTATCCTTTGGTGAACTCGATTGCTTTCTTCCACTATTCGGGTGATAAAACCATAAGTGATAAATCAGTAAACTGGTATATTAAAGATGATAAAAAAGTAACGACTGAAATTAAAAAGCAATTAAAGCTTTGGGATGCTTCTGTAAAACAACCTGTGGGAACAGAAGTGAAGAAATAAGCAACTCTCTGTTGAATAACTTGAAAAGACCTAATCTATATATAAAATAGTTAGGTCTTTTTTAATGCTCGATTGCCAGCGATTTTTGGTACTAATGATTGCACTAGCCTTGGGATTGTAATTTATTCAATTTTAATACATCCGTTTTTAATACTGATTTTAGCACCGTCTTTTACTTTTACCCAACCACAAGAAGTTTTAATTTCTACTTCGGAAGCACTAGTTTGAACTGATGAAGAACCTGTAGTAGAACTGGTAAAGTCTATCTTTTGAGTTGAACCGTTGGAACGAACTTCCATAGTATAGTTTTGCGAATCGTTGTTAGCATATCTAATGGTAAAAGCACTGGCAACATTGGCAACTAAAAAAAAAGCCACTGAAAAAAAAATCATTTTAAGTTTCATATCTATTTTGGTTTGGTTAATTCAGCTATTATCCGAGTGATAGTAAACTGAAGTGGTAAAACAAATAAAAAAAAGCACTTTATACAATAATGAAATGACTTTGTGCTATTTGATGCCTATTTTATATTTCTGGTTGGTGGGGTTATAAAACAATAATAAAAATGAACGATACGATTTATCCATTTGTGATTTTCGCAATTTTAGGTGGTTTGATTGTTGGAGGGATAAATATCTATATTTTAGTTTATTACTGATATATTAATCAAAAAACATCAGAGGAAATTCGCAATAAACATTCGATTGCCAAAACTACTTTATATAGTCATCATCGCGATATTTTGAATATTACCCAAACCAAAACCATAAAAGCGGCATTAATTGAAATTATCTTTAGCATGCCCGATATGGCAAAGCAATGGGGTTTTAAATGTTTGTTAGTATTGTGGTTGCTTTGCAACGGCATAGATTTTTCGGATGATAACACTTATGAAGATGTTGAAGGAAGTACCACTACTTATGAATGGCAAAAAGCTGGGGTATAAATTAAAAACGCTTTAATAATGCTATTCTACAAGAGCAATTGGTCTATAATAAGATACCTTTAATCTCTTATCTAGAATCAAAATAAAATGTTTTGTATATAAACGCAACATCCTGTTGTTTAAAATATTATTTCATTACATTATTATGCTTTTTTTATCATAAAAATAAAAATAATTAAATATAATATAAATTTTACACACAATAACAGTTATTAATTCAATTATTATTATATATTTGCTAAAGAGCTTTTAATTTATAAAAGCTAAACAATTATTAATTTTTATAGAAAATCACAAAAAAATAAGTGCTTTTTTAAATAATTTTACCTCATTTATGCATTCTACTAATAAAATAAAATCAGTCAGTTTTGGATTAATTTTAGTCCTTACAACGATTATTTTTTTGGGAGTCATTCTTTTTCTTTCTATTGATCAAAATAATAAGAACGAAAAACTAGTCAATCATACGTATGACGTGTTGGCTACTAGTAAAAATTTACAATCTAACATTACCGATGCTGAAACGGCACTTAGAGGATATATCATTACGGACAACTTTAAATTCCTTGAGCCTTTACATAATTCTAAAAAGCAAAAAGATAGTCTAACTACTAAACTGTCTAATTTAATATCTGATAATCCGCATCAAATCAAAGAAGTGGCTAAATTAAAAGGTTTTATAACCAAGAAATACGATCACATTAACCAAAACTTAATCATTCGAAAAAATGAAGGACAGAAAGCTGCCTTTGATTTTATCAATGAAGGACATGGTCGTATTCTTATGGATTCCATTCGTAATTCATTTAACCATATTGATAAAGAAGAAAACAAATTATTGCACCAAAGAGTCTTAAACAGCCAATTATCTAATAGAACGGTTAAAAACATTTTATTGATTGGGATTTGGAGTATTATTGTTATTTTCATAATTGTATTTAACAGCCTTTTCAACCAATTGCGCCGTTTGAGAAGAAAAGAAGAGCAATTGTTTATTCAAAACGAATGGTACAACCAAACGCTTATTAGTATGGATGATGCTGTTATTACCATTGACAATCAAGGTAAAATAACAATGCTTAACGAAGCGGCAACAATTATTACGGGATGGGAAAATAAGGAGGCTGTTGGAAAAAATATTAATGACGTTGTTACTCTTATCAATTCTAAAACTGGAAACAAAATAGACAATCCATCACTAATCGTGTTAATTAACAACGCTCCCATTTCTTTAAATGAAGATATTGTATTGATTAGAAAAGATGGACGAAAGTTATATGTTGAAGATAATGCAGCGCCTATTCATAACAAAAAAGGTCTTGTAATTGGGGCTGTAATCATTTTGAGAGATATTCATGAAAGGATATTGGCAGAGGAAGAACGAAATATGATTTATACCATTTCAGCAGACATGATTGGTATTTTAGGATGCGAAGGGGTTTTTAAAAAAGTAAATCCTGCTTTTGAAAATATATTAGGATATAGTGAACAAGAATTATTATCAACTTCATTCTTCAACTTTATTCATAAAGAAGATGTAGAACAAACTAAAGAAGAATTTATAAATTTATCAAATGGGACTCCAACTTTAAACTATGCGTGTCGAGTTGTATGCAAAAATGATAACATCAAATGGTTAGAATGGAATGTAATTCCAATGGGAGAAATATTTTATGCTAATGCGCGTAATATTACGGAACGTAAAAAAGCAGCTGACATCATTGAAGCATCACGAAAAAAATTCTATAAAATTCTGGAAGTAAATCCAATAGCAATTGCTATTACAAGTTGTAAAGAAGGTAGATTTAAATATGTGAATGATGCTTTTTGTCAAATGTCGGGATATCCAAAAGAAATGCTTATTGACAATTTAGCAGGAGATTTTAAAATGATGACCCATGAAAACCGTGATGAAAAAGTAAAAGATCTCGAAGCAAAAAATGGTCAAGCCAAAAATATTGAAGGTAGCTTTAAAAAAAGTGATGATTCTTTTATTGACGTAATATTTTATGTAGAGACAATAGATATTGAAGGTGAATTATGTCATTTATCAAGTCTTATAGATATTACACACAAAAAGAAGTTAGAAGAAAATATTACAAAGCTTAACCAAACATTAGAAAATAGAGTTAAAGAACGTACTGAAGAATTAGTCAAACAAAAGAAATTCACCGATAATCTATTGAATAAAATACCAACAGAGATTGCCGTATATGACAAAAACAGAAGATACCTCTATGTTAACCCAGAGTGTGTTGAAAATGAAGAATTACGTCTTTGGATCATTGGCAAGAGTGATTATGACTATTGTGAGTTTCTAGGAATTGACACTACCCTAGCTGATAAAAGATCAGAAGCTTTTGATAAAATAAAAAATAATGAAGATGTTAATTGGATAGATGAAATACAAATACAAGACGGTATTGTTAAATACATGTTGCGTATGTTGCACCCCATTGAAAATGATGATAAATATATCTTAACTGGATATGACATCACCCATATTAAATTGGCAGAAAAGGAACACGAAGAATACACCAACAATCTAGAACAGATGATGTTCATGACTTCGCATCAGGTTCGCTTACCTGTTTCGCATATATTGGGATTAAGTAGTTTGCTACATGAAGAACTTTCTCAGGCTGATCTTACCGAGATAATTAAACACTTCAAAAACTCTGTAGATAGCTTAGATAAGTTTACACATGAGCTGACTGATTTTATCCATGACTTAAAGGAAAAGACAGGTAAATAATGTAATGAGAATCTAAAGAATCTCCTTAAGAGCTTTATAGTTGCGTTTACACATTTTAATGTCTCCTCCCGCATTTATTTCAAGAGTCTCTATTTTGATACTTCACTCACAGGTACGTGTTTATATTAAAATTAATAATTAATTAAAATACAATAAGTTGCGATTTTTAGTTGCAAACTATAGTTATATTTAGCCACCCTATTAAACCTTATGCTATAATTGCATTCTAACACATTATAAATTAGCTGTATCCTATGAAAAAGCAATACTCCCGCAGAGATCTTTTTAGAAAGTTTATCACAAAAAAAACAGAAGATATTGACCCTTTATTTGAAAAATACAAACGAAAAGACTACAACGGGAGACATTATGAACCTGCTACTAAAAAGGATAGTACGGCAAGAGTGGGCACAATCACTAGTGGGATTGATGCATATACAGGCACTTGGTCTACACAGCAAGCCATTCAATTATTAAGAAGAACACAATTTGGCTACACGAAAGCCAATGTAGATGCTATTGTAGCTATGGGAATGGATACGGCAGTAAGCGCACTATTGACCATCACATCACCCGCTCCTAGTCCGCCGGTAAACTATTATCAAAATTTGCAAGCCGATGAAAACTCCCTTGCTTATGGTGCGGATTGGACACAAGATGTTTTTACAACAACCGCTATAGGTCAGAGCACTAATATTTACAGAATTAATGCTTTAACCTTTTGGAATTTGGGATTGGGATTGAATCAGGACTTGAATATAAGAGAAAAAATGACTTGGTTTTGGTATCATTTTATGCCCATTGATTTTGCCTCCGTAAGGGCTTCACAACATTCCTATTGCAATAATAATTCGGCTCGTATTTCGTATGATTATATCCAAAATTTTAGAACGAATGCTTTAGGGAATTTTAGAAGTTTGATTCGCAATATTGCCACTCAACCTGCCATGATGTATTATTTGAGCAATCAAGACAACACCAATTCGGCTCCCGATGAGAATTTTGCTCGCGAAGTCATGGAACTTTTTACTTTAGGGAAAGACCCATTAAGCCAATACACGCAAGACGATGTAGTGGCTGCAGCAAAAGTATTAAGCGGATGGAAAGTAAACAATCTAAACGCCTATCCTACTTCAGCAAGTTAT